>CANSWM010000015.1 GCA_947650745.1 uncultured Clostridium sp.
CATTTTGTACCCAATTATCTTTTGATAATGTTATTGTTTTGCTGCGTGGTATATTAAATATTATTCCTAAATCTGCTAAAGTTTTATTACCAGATAATTCAACATTATTTATTTTAGGTTTATTAGATAATTGAGCATAATCTGTTGTTCCAGACTCTGTTGAACTACCTGCTTGTCCTTTTAAATTTGGTGTATCAAAGCTTCCTTCATTATTTGTAATAGTTAGTATATATTCTGTGTTTGTATTTGTTTTTTCTGTTATTGTTGGAGAAAATCCTGTTTTTCCTGTATCTCCTTTTGTTCCCTTTAATTCCCCACTATCATATTTATCTTGAAAGGTATCTCCATCTGTAAAAGCTATATTTTCTGCTTTTATTCCAGTTATTGCCTTCTCTATCTTATCCCAGTTATCATTTAGTGCTTTTTTTATATCAAATTTTTCATCTTTGTCTGCATCAGTATTCCATTTAAATAGTTTTAATTTTAATGTTTCACTAGACCTTATTACCACCTTCTAACTTTTCTATTCTATTTATTAAGCTTTGTATATAAGCTGCTTGATTATTCACAATTTCTTTTAAATCCTTTATTTCTTTTTGCTGCTCTTGAATTGCTTTTGTTGCATTTGATAAAATTGGTAAAACTCTTACTTCATACATATCACTTGTTATTTTACCATCTTCATCTTTTGTTATATTATGTCTTACATAATTAGGGTCTATTTCTTCAAGTTCTTGTGCTATATATCCTATTTCTTCCTTTTTATTATCTTTTTTCCACACAAACTCTCTATGTTTCATTTTCATTATTCTGTCTATTGCTGAAATTTTACTATCTTTTATTTCTTTTTTTAGTCTTCTATCCGAAGAAACATTTCCTGCATTAATAATGTCTAATCCACACATATTTAATTGTCTATGAACATATATGTAATCTAAACCAAAAGATATAATTTCATTTCCGTACTTGTCATCTACTATAAAATAATCTTTTGGTTTAATCTTAAAATTACTACCATTCCCAAATATTTCTCCAAAGTTGCTAAAGTTAATACCAGAATATCCATAACGAGTATTTTCATTAGTATTATTAGATTTTAATTCTATTTGTCCTAAAGCGTTGTAAATTTTTACTCTTTCAACTCCACTCCCATTACAAGTTGTTATATATCCAGGTGAAATTTCTACTTTGGTTTGAGAAGGAGAAGAAGCTTTTACTGTAACTTTAGGTGTTGTATCGGAACTACTTGACAATACTATATCTCCTCCTGTTATATTTGCATTATTGCAATTCATATTACCTTGTTTATCAACGTTAAAATTATTACTATTAATTGTAATATTGTCTCCTGTCAAATTTATATCCTTTCCGTTCCAAAGAAAGTTTATTAGCATTAATTTGAATTTCTTCTGCCGACTGATTTATTTTTGAAATAATTTCGCTGCTATCTACTTTTTTGCTTACCTCTATTCTTATTTGTGTATCTGTTTGTTCTATCTTAGAATTTGTTTCTTCTAATTCATCATTTATTCTAGCGACTTCTGATGTTATCTTACCATTCATTTTGTCTACTGATAATTCTACTTTTTTTATTTTTTTCTTTGTATTTATATTATTTTTATATTGGTATTGTGTTTTACTCAATGCTTGTGTTTCTATATTTCCACTATACCCACCATTAAAAGTAAAAGTATGATTAAATATACAACTTACATATCTATTATCTTTTGTATCATATATGTATATACTATCTCCACTATCAGTATATGGATAACCATAATAGTCCACTTTAAATGGTAAATATTCAAAGTCTTTATAATGTTCCCATAAAGCTGTTATTACACTTTCTCTATCTTCTTGTGTAGCTAAAAATGGATTATCCTCAATTACTATTTCTGTTAATCCTTCTGATGCTATATCTGCTTCATCTTGTCTTGTAGTATATTCACCTTTCACATCTGACAAAACAATTGAAATGGAATTTACTTTTCCCCATATATTATTCTTTACAAAATTCTCTTGATAGTTATTTCCATTAAGCCTATAATCTGCTTTTTCTTTAGTACCGCTGCTTAATAATTTAACTTTAGTTTTATTTAGTTCTTCAACTTTCATATTATGGATATCTTCAACTAATAAAACATTTGTAATATTTTTAGGCGTAGTAATGTAAGCCTTATTATCTCTTCCAATATGTACAAATCCTCCTGCTAATTCTGCTATTTTACTTAATACAGTTTTGCATTGTGTTTCTTCATCAAATGGATTTCCTTTTATTATAAAATCTGCATTTATAAAATTAAGATTTCCTGCTTCTATTCCTACTTGATTACATATATCTTGAAATAATATTTTTGCTGCACATGGATATGTTACTCTATCTTTATACAATTCGTTAAATTTTATCATATAGTCATAGCCAACAAACGATGTCTTAGTTTTTACTTCTTCATTATCTGGTTTTGGTATAATGAAATTGCCAAATGGAACTTTTTCTTCTATTCCATCTATCATTATTCCTGTCTCTACTGATATTGTTTTGTCTTCTAAATTTATTTCATTATTTGGATTTAATATATTAACTGTTATTTTTTTTGCAATTGTTGTCCCTATAAATGTATCATTCACATAGCAGCTATCTTCTATTATAAAATCTATTAAATTATCACTTTCTTTTATATCTCTATTATCTTCAATAACATGTATTTTCCCAGTCTTTGGATATTTATTTATATTTCTTTTACATTCTTCTTTAAATTCATTACTTACTTGATACCTTTTATCACCTACAATTCTATTAAACTTTGGTCTATACAGTCATATAACTTGCCTACTCCATCAAAATCAAATAACGTACTTACCTTTCTATCCCCTCTATAACATTGAATTGTCTTATATTCTCCTATAAATGGATTTAAAAATTTTACTGTTATTTCTCTCATTGGTATATGAGAATAAAACTCTTTCAACTCTTGTTGAAATAATGGAGTAGTTTTAAGTATTATTTTAAATTTTTCTGCTATATAGCTTAAGTGCATTGTTCCTTTTGCATTTCTACCGTGCTTCTAAGCTTAAATCATACCATTCTACTTCGTAACCTTTTAGAAAGTTAGGAGAATATCCTTCAATTTCTATTAAATTACTTGCTACATATGTGCTATCTATAAATTGTGAAATATATCTCTGTGACCTTCTACTACCTCCTAAAAATCAAATGCTGCTTCTCCTGTTTGCATATAAAATTCTCTTGCTTTTACTTGGACTTTCTTAAAAATTACTCCTTCGTCTGTTGTTGCTTCTATTTCTACTGGTATTGTTGCATTGCTTAATCCTCTATATATTGCATTTTCTATACGTCCTTCAATATCACTGCTTACATTTACATTACTTTGTGTTTGTATTGCACCACTGATTTGTCCATAATCTATGAATTGGTTTGCATTTATCTTAAAATCATTAGGATTTATAGTTATTCCATTTGCAATACTACCTATTCCTAAACTATTGTCAAATTCATTTGTAATTCCATTTGCTAGTTCTTTTATTTGCTGCAATGAACTTGGCATTATACTTTGTATTTCATTAGAAAATCCTTTCATAAAGAAAAATGCTGATTTTTTTGTTTTCTTTGAAGGAGATGCATTACCTAAACCTTTATTAAATGTGCCTAAAATTTTTGAAGCTAAATTACTTACAAATCCATTTTTCCCAAGTAATCCTCCTCCAGCTTGTATTGCTTTAGCAAATCCTGCTAAGAAGTTATCTCCTGATTTTTTAGTATCTCCTAAACCTTTGTCAAACTCTCTTTTAGCTTGTATACCTACATTGCTACTAGCTTGTGTTAATTCTGGGGCTTTTCCATTTATTGCAGTAACAGATGCTTGTATTTTATTTCTGGTATCTTCTGGTAAACTAGCAAGAGCATTATTATATCTTATGTTGCTCTCACTTGCCATTTTAGCCCATTTATTTATATACTCTGGCGAATTTATATCTACTTTCCCTAAAATAGCTTCTAAAATTAATCTAGTGTCCTCATTTACATTAGATATTTTTTCATTGTATATTTGTTCTGAGCCTTCTGCTAATTGTTTCCAAGCTTCTATTTGGTCTGGTGTTAAAACTTCTATTTGATTTGTTTGCTCTATTAATTTATCTGCTAAAGTTTTTATTCTTTCGTTTAAGTTATTTTTAGTTTCTTCATTTATTTCTTTTCCATTATCTTCATATATCTTTTTTACATCATTTGCATATTGTTGCTGTAATTCTATTTGCTTAGATAAGTTTTCTTCTGTTTCTTCTCCTACTACTTTATATGTATCAGATAACTTTGCAAGGCTTTCTTTTATTTTGTCATTATTTTCTGAGATTACTGCATTCTTTAATTGTTCTGACAATGCAACTCTAGCATTTAGCTGCTCTGTTGCTATTGTCAGTTCTTCTCTCTTTTGTTTCTCATTATCTATTGCATTATTTACGATTTGCTTTGCATTTTCTATTTTTTCTTTAAATCCTGGTATCCATGAAAATGCTGAATTTACTAAATCAATAAAGTAAAGTGATGTATTATAGACTTGTTCCATTATCCAAGACTTTATTTTTTCAAAAGCTTCTGCTACTTTGTTTGTAAATATCTTTTGTAAATCCATTATTATGCTAAATCTTAACTTGTATTGTCCTTCACCAAATATATCATTTGAATATTCAATTCCCAGTGTATCATATATTGGTTTCCATACTGATTTGTCTATTCCTAATGCATTATCAACACCAGCTAAAATTTTTATTGCAAGTAAAGTCAGAGCAATTCCTATTGACACAGGAACCGGAACTCCTAATGCCACTGCACCAACTGTAAAACCTAAACTTTCCAATAATGATTTTACAATTGTTTCTCCTGAAAATCCTTCTGTCGCCATTTTACTTAGTGTATCTTTTGAACTTACTAGACTTACAGCTATTGCTACTGCTCCTAATTCCTTCTTAAACTCTTTTATCTTTCCTACAAGTTGTGATAATTTCCAAGTGGCAAAAGCAATTCCTGTTAATCTTGCTATATCTAATATTTTTTCAATATTTGTATAACCTTCTTTTAATTTCCAAGTACCATCATCATCACGTTCAAAACCTAACCAAGCCATCATTTTATCTTTTATTTCATCAGCTTTACTTTTTACTTTATCCATTAATTTGTCATATTCTTTCATAGCATCAAGTAATCTTTGGTCTATTCCTCCTACACTTGCTCCACTACCACTGCTTGTTTTGTCTGGTAATGTAATATTGTTTATTTCATCAAAGCCCATTAGTTGCTTCTTTAATTCTTTTGCTTTACTTGTTGCTACGCCTAAGTCATCTGCTAAATCATCTGCTCCAACCCCTGCACTTATATTTACATTTTGGTCTGCTACTTCAAAACCAAATAGTTTAGCAACCATTTTAAGTAATTCATTTATTACCATCATAATTGCATTTACATATGGAAGTATATTACCTAATAGTCCTTGCCATAAGTTACCCATATTTCTTTTAAATGCTGTTAACTGTGCATTAAATATCCTTAATTGGTTAGCTGGACTATCCATTGTTTTAGCAAAATCTCCGTGTGCTAATGAAGCTTGTCTTAATACTACAATATATCTAGCTATCATTTTTTCTGCTTGTGATAATTGCTTAGTACTTCTTTCAATGCCTAATTCGTCTAGTAATGGTTCTAGTGACTGTTGTGTTATATCTAGTCCTAAATCTCTTAAAGGTTTAGTTTGCCCTGATAAGCCTGCTCTTAGTTTTTGCATTGCATTTTCTGGGTCTATATTATATAAAGATGACAAATCATATCCTAATTTTGTAAAGTTTTCTGATATTTTATAAGAAGGCTCATCACCTATGCCCATAGACTTAGACATAGCATTAAACAAAGCTTGATATTCCATGCTTTCTTCTATATTTATTTTTAATTTATCTGATAATTTCTCTTGAAAAGACATAGCCTTTGTATAGTATTTACTTGCTTCTCTGTCTAAATTTCCATATTGGTCAACAGTTTTTCCCATTGACACATTAAATAAATTTTGTGTTTCTACAAAATCTATACTTTCAGTTGTTGCATCTTTTAAAAATCCTACTGCTTTTCTTATTCCTAATGCTACTGTTCCTATTCCTAATGCTGTTTTTAAACTACTACCAAAATTAGATTTTTTACCTACTTTTTGTGTAGTTTTATCTATATTTTTTAATTCTTTATCAAATTGTTTTAATGCATCTGTACCAAATGTTTTTTCAATGTACTGCCTCAATTCATTCATTGAGCCTTTTACATCTGTTGTTTCAGCATTTATCATTTTTAGCATTTCTTTAAGCTTATTAGCTTTTGATGTATCACCAAAGGCTTTACATTGTGCTTCTGCTTCTTTTAATTTTTCTGCTAAATTTAATACATCTTGCTCAGCCATTCCTATTTTTTGAGGAGTTTTCTGGATTTCTTGATTTATTTCTCTTATAGGTGCAGAACTAACATTTCTCATCTCACTAATAAAATTAGCTATATTAGTATTCATAGTACCAAGTAGTTTGTTAGTTAGCATACTTTGGTCTATTAAGCCTTGAAAAGGTTTTAAGTCTATAACGCCTTGTATTGAACTTCTTAATGTCTTTACTTCTTTTATTAAGTCACCTATTCCATTAACTGCACTACCTGCATCTACTGCAATTTTATCTTCTAATGTATTTTCTGCCCTTCTTTTTCACTCCTCTGTTTTAATAACATTTGTGCTCTTGTTTTTTGTTCTCTTATTTTATCCATTAACTCTTGTCTTTTTTCTTCTACTGTTTTTGGTTTTGTATTAAATTCTATTGGCTTACTTGGGTATTTTCCATTTTTGCTAAATGCACTACCAATAGCTTGATAGTTATAAAATCCTTGCAACCAAGCCTTGTAATTTATCATATCTCGTTCTTGTTCCATTTTCTGCATATATGAATTTCGGTATGCCCAGAGCAAGTCTGGGTCATCGTTCCAAAATTCTTGCAAAGGCATACCGAACTTGTATTGCTAATGGTATAAGATATTTGTTAAATAGTTTGCTTAAAGTTTCTATTTTTTCCCCATTGTTGGAATTTACATTTTGATTATTTTCGCTTTCTTTTTCTTCTTTCCATTTGGGGATTTTTGAAAAGCCATATATTGCTTAACTAAGAAATCGTTAATTTCTCCTACTTCTCCACCTTCTTCAAGGTATTTTTCAAATAATCTACCTGCTTCATCTTCTGTCATAGATGGGTGATTTGCTAATAATCCTGTATAAAATAATTGGTCTGTAACGCTTAACGGACAATTTTCTAACTGCAAAAATCTTAATCCGTGTTTTTCAGCATTTACCGCATCCTTTCTAGTAGGATAACCTAACTTATATTCTTTTTCTTCAATTTCAATTACCATTGTTTCCATATTATTTTTCCTCCATTAAAATTAATTAATTTTATAGATTAAGCACCAACTGTTGGCAATAATGCACTAACTTCTGTGCTTGTTTTATCCACAATATCCATTGGTGTTATTGTTAATGTTGCTTCTAAAGCACTATTTAAAGATACTGCGTTTTTCTTTGTTTGTGCTGAACCTGTTATTAATGTTCCTGTTCCATCTGGATATGCTACTAAAAATTCGTGTACTTCTCCATTACAATATGGTAAAACTTTTGTAAAGTAGTTTTCTTCTGTATAGTTATATGTAAACGCTTGTGATGGACTATCTTGTCTACCTGCTACATATTGTTTTATTTTACTATCTAGTGTTGTTACCTCAATTTGTTCTGGGTCTGACCCACTTTCTGGTACATCTTTTATTTTTACTAATTGTGAAAATGCTTCTGCACCTTTCTTTTTACCATAAAGCATTATTCCAATGTCACTTTGTCCTACTATTTCAACTTCATTTGCCCTTCGACATTACCTCCTATAAATTATATTATTTTTTATTTTGCCTTCAAACTGTATAGCTTCTCTTGACACATTTATATCTGCATTTGGTCTTACTTGTGGCTCATTACCTTTAAATCTGTAATGTTCCTCAAATACTTCATAAACTAAGTTTTCAAGTTCTTCTATTATAGTTTGTCTGGCTATTTTTTTACTTCCAACGGTCTTGTCCGTTGCATATATTTCTATCTCAAATTTAATTTTGTACTTTTGTTCTCCATAGCATAGAGTTTCTTCATCTAATACTATCTTTGGTTTATCAAATATTACTAGTGGAAATATCTTACTTTCAGTTGGTGCTGATTTTAGAACTTTAGGTGTATATTTAGATTTTTGCTCTATATATTGTTTTGCAAATTGATATAATTGGTTATATAGTTCTGTTCTCCTTTACTACACCTACCTAACTGCCTATATATCTTGTTAAACTGCCTGCATCATAAGTTCCTACAAATTCATATATAGGTTTATTCAAATTTTGTTCTAATCTACCTTGTAATGATTTTTCTATTGCTTCTTGTATTTCTTTTTGTAAATCTTCCATTGCTATACCTCTCTCTGTAATTCTTCTAGTGCTACCTCTGTAAACATTTCTTCTGCTCTTTTTAAAGCATTATAGAAATATCTACCTGCTGGTAAACCTTTAGTCCAAGCCCTTAACTGTCCATCTGGGTCAGTCCATTTATATGGATTAGGGTCACTATCAGTTGTTGGGTACCACCAACCTTTTTCTCCATGTTCATTTACATCATATTTCCAGCCCATCTTTTGTAATTCTTCTGATACGTGTGGAAATTTTTCTCCCATTACACCAGTTCCAAATTCTTGAAATAATGCTTTTTCTTCATCGTTTCTAATACTTGCTACTGCTATATTTCCTTCTAATCTTGTTGGAACTTTATATGTACCAGACTGCAAATCACAGTTCATCATAATATCTGCTAACCTATCAGCTATTCTCATTGCTATTTTAGGATAATCTTTCTTCCTATTCTCGTATCTTTTTATCATTTTATCTAAACTTGATAATGATAAATGTGTTTCAAATTTTGCCATTGTATCACCTACTTGTTAGGCAACTTCTCAAAATATATTGCTATTTTTCTATTTTGACTTCTTACACTTTCTACTCGATAATTTGCATTATCTCCGTTTACTTCTTCACCTTCTGGTGTCACTGTTTCTATATATGCTAGGTCGTTTTCTTTAATTTTACCTAAATACTTATCATAATCAAGTAATACCTTAACCATTCTAGTTACTTTGTCTCCAAAACCAACTGCTTCAATTCCATAGTCTGACATTCCTGTATTTCCTAATGGTTGAATATTCTCTAATCCAATAAATATTGGTGTATCATATACCTTTATAGAATTTTCAAAATCGTCTATATCATCATTTAAGAAACTTGCTATATATAATGTTTTCTTTTTCCATTTACTTCTACTCAACTTGGTACACCTGCCTCTGCTGGTGGTAGTTCACTTAATAAGTCTTGTGAAATACCTGCTCTAGCATAAGTTTCACTTAATCCATTCTCTGAATACGAGATTAAGTTTTCATCTCCAGCTAAGTTATATAGTTCAATAGCACATTTTGTTTGCCAGTCTTGTGCCTGTTCGTCTGGCAATTCTGTCATTGTTTTATATCTAAAAGGATAGACTAGCCTAAGATAACGAAACTTAGCACGTTTTAGTTTTATTTTAAAAACTTCATCTTTGCTTGTATCTTCAACATTATCAAGAATTTCTATTCGCATTTCTTTTAGTTGTTCTTCTTCAGTTATCATAGACTAGCCCTCCTTCCTTTATCGATTACCAGATTTGTTACCTTCTGGCTTTGCTCCATTAGGTTTTACTTGACCTTTTTTAGCTTCTGCTTCTAATTCTGCTCTTACTTCTGCTTTAATTTCTTCTCGTAGTTCTGCTTCTGCCTTTGCTTTAGTTTCTACTAATTCTTTTTCATATTTCTCTTTATCAAAGTAATATGGTTTATTTTCTTGTATGTCGAACTTAACAAATATTTCATTTATTGTATATACTTCATAGGCTTTTGGTAGGTCTTTTCCCTGACCTACCTTTTCTATGCCTTTTTCTTTAGAAATATTTACTGGAAACATTTTATTGTCTTCAATTACATATACTTTGTTATTAACTATTGTAAACATAGTCTGTTTCCTCCTATCCGTTTGTTACTAATTTTGCCATTGGAATTGTTTTGTGTGGCATTTTTCTTTTCCAGCTTGCACTATCAAATAGTTCAGCATCATTGTAAACTAATTTCTTAGTTTCTGGCTCAAAACTAAATCCGTTTGGGTGTAAAGCTTCTGTTACTCTTGTAATTAAACTGTCTTGACCACCATTTTCAAATGCATCTCTTGCAACTTCTACTGGGTAACTTTGATTTCCTTTACCCATTAAGATACTTCCTGTTCCTAATAGATAGGTTGTATATTCTTTTTCTCCTGTTGCTGTTGCACTGTCAGCTACTGGCATACCATCATCTACTATTACTAATTTTCCATTATAATATCCTATATTTAATGGTCTCGTAATTCCTGATGGGTCTGTATATTTACTATATTCTAGTAATTGTAAGTTTTCTAATGTCTTAGCAACATTAGAATGCATTATAGCCATTGCAAAACTGTCTTTGTGGTCTCCTAATGCTTTTGTAATTGCATCATTAAGAGTTGTCGCACCAATTTTGTTTGTATCTGTTACATTTGCCCCAGTTGTTGCAACATTATAAATGTGTTGTGACAATTCTGTATCTCCTGTAATTCCAAAGATACCATTTAATAAAGCTATGATTTGTCTTTGTCTATATTTGTTCCAATATTTTGCAACTCTACCTATAATATGTCCCATAGGGTCTGCTTTTTGAACATCATTAATGAAATCTCTTGCAGTCCAAGCTTTCATTCTTTTATAAGCTGTACCACTTTGAGTGTCACCTTCTACCTCTGATGTTGTTATTCTAGTTTTACCATCATTTACTTGTGGGTCATTGCTATCAATATCCTTTAAAAATGGTATTGTATATTGCAACCCTATTCCTTGTAAGTCTGCTGTTAATTCAGCACTGTTTACTACTGCACCGCTTTCTAATAGTGCTGTTAATACTGGGTCTGGTTCTGCTCCCCATTTATTAACAAAAATTTCTTCATCGAATGGAATACCTAAATATGTTCCTGCCCTTCGACATTACCTCCTTTAATTAAATAATTGTTTATACCCTTCTGGGTTTTCTATTTTAAATTTTACTTGTTCGTTATAACCTAATTTCAAAAATGCTTCTTTTGTCATAGGTTTGTCTTGTTCTCCACCTGTTGGTTTAGGTGTATCATTTATTAATTCTTCTCTTATTTTAGCTTCTGTTGCTTCTTTTTGTTTAGTTATAGTATCTACTAAGTTTTGTGCTAACACTTTTGTAGCTTCTATATCTTCACTTGAAATACCTTTTACTAAGCTTGCTAATTCTTTATCATCAGTTACTACTTTTGATAAGATTTTTTCTGCTTGGATTTGACTTCTTTCTATTGCTAAATCTTTTTTTGTATTTGCAATATCGTCAAGTTCTTTTTGTTTCTTTTGGTCATCTGTTAATTGTGAGTTTTTATATCCTTCTATTTCAGTATCCTTTTCTTTTATACTTGTTTTTAACTGTTTGTTTTCATTTTTAACAGTTGTAACATCATCTGAATACTTTTTAGTTGGAACGTAATTATCTCCAATTAACTTTTTAATAGCTTCTGCTTTTGCTTTACTATCTAATTCTGTATTGTCTAATACATTTCCTAATTCTTCGTCCATTGACTTTTCCTTTCTCACTCAAACCGTTTTTTACCGTGCCGTCCACGTATTGTAAGTGGCTAACATTTAACCCTCGTTAGCTGAGATATTTTTATCTATACTTTGATTTTCCTTTTTCTTTGCTTTATCATCTGTTTTAGGGTCACCAACATTCTTGTCATCGACCTTTTCTCCTATAACATTTGATACTGCTTTTTTCCAAAGGTCATCTCCATAATATTCTTTTGCCTTTTCAAATACTTCATTAGGGTCATTGAATAGTCCAATAACTGTAAATGCTATATCTGGTGGACATTGTGCTGACATTAAGTTCATAAGTGCTTGTGTTTTTACTAATATGTTGTCTGATTTATTTCTTGTAAATTTAATATCTATATCACTTAATTTTAAACCTTTTAAATTTTCTGATTTGCCTTTTAACTTTTCATTACATATGTTTAAAATTAATTTTAAAAACTGTCTTTCTGGCTTTTTAAACGAAAGCTCATCTTGTTTTGCTCTTTCATCTGCCATAGTCCAACCTTCTCCAAGTAGTCTGGCTTGTCCTGTATCTCCTCCACTTGGCTTGTCATTTAATCTTGGAATACCTACTATTGTTAATACATCGTTATATATCCCATCTTTGTATGTCTTAACTTGTGAATTATCCATCTTCTGACCAAGTAATTTAATGTCTGCTGGTTTACTTGGGTCTGACGTAGATATTTCTACTGCTCCAAGTTTTATTATCTGTTTGTGTCTATCTATATCTATTTGTTGATTTATATATACTAATAGACTTTGAACAAACTGTTCTATATCATCTAATTCATTACTTGTTATTCTATTTATCGCATTTAATTGCGAAATTACTAACTCTATAAGTCCAATTCTATTTTTATTTAAAGGATATTCTATAATTCTAAATCCCTTAATTTGTAATGGGTATGGGTTAGGTAGTTTCTTTTTGAATACTCCTAATACCTTTTTATATAATGGTTTTAACTGTAATTTTCCATATTGTGTAGTCAACACCATCATTTTATCTTCACAATAAATTGTATATTCTTGATATTCTGCTACTTGTGGTGTATCTTGTGTTGTTATTATTTGTGTAAAGTTTTGTATATAACAAGCAAATAGTTGCTCCTCTGTTATTCCTGTACTATATACTACAAATGTTCTTTTTGGGTCTGGTGTAGATATTTCAAAAGGTGCTTCATCTTCATCTTCTGGACTATCTTGGTCAGCCCATCTATACCCTGTACCTATTTTATACCACCATTCTGCAAGTTCTTTGTCTTTACTAGATTTATCTTCACTCTCCATAAATTTGTTAAGTAAAGATATTCTAGGATTTGTATGCTCTGTTTCTTTCTCTCCCTTTTGTACATATTGTACAGGGTCACCAAAAACATAAGATTTTTTAAATTCTACTATCTCATAAGCGTGGTTTACTAGGATTTTATTATTTATTTCTGGTCTTATCTTCTTTGTTTTTTCTAATATAGGCTGAATACCTTTATAGAAGTTATCAAGATATTCTATATCTGAAACATTTTGATTATGTATTGCCAATATTTCTGGCATTTTTGCTATTATATTTTCTGGTGTAAGTTCATCTTTTTGTAAATTACAATAGATTACTTTTCTACCACTAAAACGATTTCTTTCATTTTGTGTGGCTGATTTTTCTTCATTTTCTTGTGTTACTTTATCTATTGTTTCTTGAATTACATCTTTTTTAGTTTCTATGTTATTCTCGTTTTCTTCCCTTTATACCACACCTCTATTTCTTTAGTTGTTCTAAGTCATATTCTAATCTGTCTATATATTTTCTTACTTCTCTATAGCCTTTATCACTTAGAAAATCACTAGTTCTCTTTAAACACATTGAAATATCTTCTAATGCTTTTATAATTAAATCTTCTCTATTATCTTTAGATTTTAATTGTTCTACTGTTTCTTGTAGACTTTCATATTCACTTTGCTTTTGCATTTCATCTATTTCATTTGGTGTCATCATTCTTCTATCTCCTCCATTTATATTGGAGAGGTCTTTCGACCTCTTATGAATAATGGAGGATTAGAATATAGATACATCCCCCTCCATAAAATATGTGTATCTCTTTCCCACTATAATTTCACATAAATATAGTTCTCCTATATATATTATACAAAATTATGTCTTTTTCTCAAAATCATATTTACATAATTTCATCTCCTGCATCTGGATATTCATACTTATATCTTTCACATACATATACATCAATTATTGTATCTCCCCAGCTGTCTTTATCTCTTTTAATTTCCTTCATATAATCTTGCTTATTATTTCCAAATATATACTTAAAACATTCTTCCCAATGCTTACATCTCCAACATAACTTTCGCTTTCTCCTTATACCACCTCTAAATATCTTTCATAGTAAATATGTGTGGGTTATCCAATATAGCCTCATATATTCCTGTTGCTAATGCATCTATTTCATTTTCATTGTTATTAACTTCTAAACGATTTTTCTCTGCTATAGTATGTAGTAATTCGTGTATAAATGCTTGGTTCTGTATATTTTGCTTAAATTTTGAAGCTATTCTTATTGTTTCTATATTATGGTCTGCTTCTCCAAGTAATTCTTGTCTTTTATCGTTAAATAACTCTGGCTCTTTTACTATTTCATATTCTTTATAACCTATTTTTACTTTGTTATTTTCTGGTATTTCTTCTATAATCTCACCTGTATTACTATCTATTATTTTCATATTTCTTTGTAACTCCTCTAAACTTTTACTAAATTTTCTTAAAATTTTAACAGCTTCTTTATAACTACACATTTATTCCTCCAATAAATCTTTTAAAACATTTACTATCACTTCTGCAATATACCCGTCTGCATTAAATCTTTGAGAATATACATAACTTCCGTCAAGTTTTTCTTCTTTTACTGTTTCTGGTATCATATCTTTCTTTTTAGCAATTTTATCTAATTCTTGTATTTTGGCTAATATTTTTTCTTTAGGTATATAATTGTTTTTTAAGTCTTTTTCACTAATTATTGCTATTGGATTTTCTCTTGCCATACTTCTAAATATATCTGTAACTTCACTCATACAAAATTCCTCCTATATTCCTAACAAACTCCTATTCAATGGTTTTGGTTTATTTGGCTTTCCTCTTTCAAGTATTATCTCTGTTACAAATAATGTCGCACTATCTGGGGCATCATCATTTCTATTTGGGTAATCAAAACTGTATGTAGTTAAGTTTTTCATAAACCTACCATAATCACTATTTGGCTTATAATCGCCTTTTTTCTTAAAATATATTAGCTTTCTTAATGTTCCTTGATTATCTTTTATTCTCTTTTCTTTCTTAACAGTACTGTATTTCTCTGTAATAGCACAATAATATATACCTCTATCCTCTAGCATTTTATCTAGCAATACTTTTAAAGATGTATCTGTATTGTTTTCTATAACTAGCCAAGTAATATGATGTTCTTCTATTTTTGCAATTATTTCTTCATAAAGGTCTGTCATAGCTTTTTTCTTAAAAATAACATCTATCATATAATAGTTTTTACCATCTGTTTTACAAATAGGCATTGATACATTATCTTTACCTCGTCTTGTTGTATCTAATACTGCTAACGAATAATTGCTATATGCTGGCGTTCCATCTTCATTTACAGGAAGCCTGTCAAAGTGATTTAATAATTCATCTGCAAAATCAAGTCCTTCTGCTGGAATTGGGTCTTGTTGATATACACAAGCCCATTGAAAGTCATCTGTTACATCTCTTAATTGCCTTGCTTCTTCTGTTGTCATTACTGCTTCGCAAGTTGTTTCGTCGTTTTCATCTAGTAAAGGCACTCTTATTACTACTGTTGAACCGTCTTTGCTTTCCCATACATACTTGAATTGTTTACTTGGAACTAACTCTGATATTGCTTCTCTGTCTTGTATAATTCTGTTTAGTATATCTTCTGGCGACCACATTGTACCTGCAAATACAAACTTTGTACTATCTCCATCACGTCTGTTTATCCAGTTACCAGTCCATTGATTATATATGTCTTGATGTTTCTTGCTGTCTGTTGCTTCTTCTGCACCTTTAGTCATATCATCAAATATCATTGCTTTATTTGCTCTTTTACCAGTAACCTGTCCGTCTCTCGAAACTGCTATATGTGAATGTGCTACATTTGTGTCTTTTAATTTCCAGTTATACACTTCTTTTGTTGAAAATGGGTTATCTCCATATTGTTGATATTCTGGGAATACATCTCTATATCTCTTATCTGTTATTATCTCTCTTACTGTTCTACTAAAACCTGCCACCAAGTCGTCTGAATAAGATAATCTTATTATTGAATTATTTCTATCTACTCCAAACAGCCAAGCTGTCCAATATGTAAGTGTTACTGATTTGCCCGTACTAGGTGGATAAGAAGCCACTATGTACTTCAATTTATCTGAAAAGGTAATTTTATTTAAGTAGAATAAAAATGGCTTTAAAACACATTTACGACCGTTCTAGTACCCTTTTCGTATTGTTCATTTCCATATATTCAAAAAAGTGTTCTAATGACCTTCTTCCTGCAAACGCCATACATTTCTCATATAGTTTGTAATAGTCTGCTTGATATTTAATCTCACATTTTATAATTCTACTTTGTGTTGCTGGTAGTAAAAATGTAATTGCATATCTACAGCTATTCAATTCAATTTCTTGCCTATTTTTTGCATTTTTACCACTGTCAAAATACTCTAATAATAACTGATACAATGCTTCACACATTGTCAGATAAGAGTATTCATCTGGTACTTTACCTTTTAATGCTGTTATTATTTCTTTTATTGTTTTTTCATAATCTTGCCTTTACATCACACCTCTTTATCCATTGTAAAACATTATCGCTGTTATAATTGTTAAAATTATTATTACTTCTACTAAGGCTGCTATTGGGCTTATGAATGCTATAATTACAATTATTGCTGTAATTGATAGAACTAATGTCATTAGCCCTATTGCTTTTAATATTGCTTTCAATAATTTCATTTCTAGCCTCCTGCATTCTTATTTCTAAATTTACTTTTATAATGTTGCTCAACTTGTATTGTCATTGCTGTTATTGGTATTTCTTTTTCATATAGCTTTTCTTTAGGTACTCCACAAAACATATAGATTTTTTCTTTTAATTCTTGTAATCTTTGTTCCATAAATTAGTCCTTTTTTATTGAATTTAATATTTCATCTCTATTTTTCATATATTTTTTTACTAATTCTAATGAATTTATTAAAACATCTATGCTTTTTTCGTTTGTAAAATTAAATATTACTGGATATTCTGCTATTTCTTTACTTGGTTTATCTCCATTGTGCATTGCTATTTGTCTTGGCTCTTGTTCTCTAAATGCTATAACTCCAAGTGGTTCTTCTATATCCATTATTCCTGTAACAATATTTATGTCTCCATTTTCAAATCTTATTATTGTTTGATTATTTTCTGTTTTTATCATTTACCCTAATTCCTCCAATCTTCTCTTATCTCTATCATTTGTTGGAAAGCCTACTATTTCTACTAAACTATACTTTGGTAAGTCTAGTGCTATTTCGATTTTTCTTGCTCTTACTGAACCTATTTGTATTGAACCATTTATTATATTTGACACATTTTGCTTAGGCACTTGCAATTTATCTGCTAACTGCTGTTGTGTCATATTCTTTTTTTGTAATATTAGTTTGATATATGTTCCTATTTGCATACTATAACTTCCTTCCACACATAGGGCAATATTGTTTAGGCAACTCTAAATACATTTCCCCTGTTATATCTCCTAATTCTTGTCTTAATTCTTCTGCATGTGTTAATGGTGCTAACACACTTTTCATTATTTTTTGTGTTTTTATATATAGCTTTACATTGCAATATTGACACATACTATTTCTCCTAACTGTTCAAAAATAAATTGTAGAGGCTGTTTTTGTTGTTTTTAGACTAGAACTAGCCTCTGTAAAAAACTAATCTACATAGTATTGATTGTTTGCAATACATTTTATAGTAATCAACTAACTATAAAAGACTTCCCTAGCTTCTATGTAAAGCTATGTGGGTGGCGTAGAGAGTAGGATTTGAGCCTACGGAAGCCTTTGCTAATTTGACCTCGCTTGTTTAGCAAACAAGTGCATTAAACCACTCTGCCATCTCTACATATATGACGAGGGTGTGATACATCACTCCCTCTGCATTGAACAGGTAATTACCTTATTCAATATATTCTACTGGTTGCGTTTCTGGGGATTTGAACCCCAGCTACTTCGGCAAAGGAAACCGATGAGGCAAGCCACTCCTCTAAAACGCATATATTATACATATTGCCATTTATACCCATAAGCTGTCTTACTCTTACCATTACACGCATTCCATATTTTTGAATTTTTATTTGCATTCCCTAAAAATCTTCCAGCTTCTCTTGTAGAACCAAACTCATTTAATATGTTTCCTTCTAAGTCTAATTGTTGTACAGCCTTACTTCTAGGATTATCTGCTCCTTTATTTTTCACTAATCCTGTTCTTATTGCATGTTGCATATTTTCTAAATTTGTACACCATTCAAGATTATCAAGTCTATTATTGTATTTGTTTCCGTCAATATGATTTACTTGTTCTTTATTTTCTGGGTTGGGTATAAAAGTTTCAGCAACTAATCTATGTATTCTTGGATAGTATTGTTTATTATTTCTATATAAACAAACATACCAATACTTTCTGTTTTTTTTAGGTATCAAAATCTTAATTTTATTTGTGTGATTATAATTTAATGACCTTACATTACCTAAATTGCTAACTTGATATAATCCTTCATAATTTTTAATATCTTTCCAAATTTCTTGCCTTAAACCATCTCCTAATAATTTACATATAGGAATAAAACAACAAACTAATCCTATTTCTAACGTGCTCTCTCGCTTAGTATTGCTTCTAAAAGAACATACAACAAGCAATATATAGTTAGTAGTTTTTACAGACATCTGGAATGTTCTATCTGTGTCTGTCGTCTAGTTGTTAGTAATCTTGTGGGTGCTACTGTACCATTGCTTTCTACAATCCTCGACCTTGTATCTCCAGATTTTAAGTCTGTTGTTTTACCACTTAAACTAAGAAAGCATATACAGGAATTGCACTATACCAACTAGTATATAGAGGCTGTAGTTGCCTCTAGGCTGTGCATTTCCAGAAACCTTTTCTACTCTTTTGGTAGATAGGTAAAAGGCTGTTGCTTACAACGCCTCGCGTCCAATATACACTTGGCATATGGAAAATTGTGTAGGTAATGATTTGCACATTACAGACAAGTTTCCTTGCGAAGTACTTTAACATATTCTTTCTATAGCAAGTTTATATGTATTAACTTTGCGTCTACCTATTTCGCCACTACACTATATTTCACAATTCTTTAACTATATAAAGATAGTTAGTGATTGTTGAAAACTAATTTTCCCTTGTTATTCCTTTTATTGCCCACATACAACCTTCTTCAAGTTTTGTTAATGCTAGGCTTTTTTCTCTACTGTCTTTTATATTTTCTAATATAAATGCTGTTACTTTTGTAAATGCTTCTCTTGTATTATTAATCTTCTGCTTTTGTTCTTCATTATTTAAATAAACTGCATTCATTAGCTCTTTTGCTTTTTCTTCCATTCTAAAATCCCCCTAATTCTTTATGTTTTCACATATACATATAATTGCACCTATAATAAAGGCTATTAGCCAATATACAGCAACTGTAAAGTCTGTATTAAATATTTCATTTATTCCAGTTATAATGAAATCATCTAAACTAAAGCAAGTTAGTATCCATGCTACTATCATTGTCCATATCATTTATCTCTCATCTCCTTTTATAATAATTGGTATATCTACTATAAATTCGTCTATTTGCTTTATTTTCTTTTCGTAATATTCTGACATTGTTAATTCTTTTGTATTGATACCTTTATTGCAAAGTTCAAGTTCATCTCTCACTAAATTCCACTTGCATTTTGCTAATAATCTATGTAATTCTATATAATCTTGTTCGTTATCCATAAATTACTCCTTTATAAAAATTCTTCCCCTTGCCTTACTCATAACATAAAGGCTATTGTTATATTTCAGACTAAGTCAACAGGTACTTTACTAAATGTTCATTTTTAGATGCCTACTACTAATTACTACTTCAATAAAATATTACTCCCGTTTACCAAACAAACTAGGGCAAGTCTAGAATGTCTAGACAATTTTTCCAAACAATTATCATAGCCTATCAAACTATTTGGTTTGCTTGTTTACTAACTTTTTTATAACATTCTTTACATATTGCTTTTCTATCTTTTGTTACAAATACACTTGAATTAAGTTCAAATTTCTTATTACATAAACCACAATTGTTTATTTCTTCTAGCCCGTATTCTTGCCTTATTTCTTTAAATTCCTTGAAATGTAATTTGTTCATTTATTTCTCCTATTCTATTATTTTTATATCTTGTCCATTAATCTCATAATGATTTTTTCCTAACTTTTTTACAGAATTACTATGTACATTAAAATACAATTTATCTTCTTTGGGTGCTATTATTTTTATAGCTTCTAAGTCTATTAATTCTTTATTCATAATATATGGTGCTAACATTACATATTCATCTGTTTTTTGTAATACAATATCAAAACCATTGCTAGAATATACAACATCAAATTGCTTCACATCTTTAAATTCTTTAACTTTCATCTTCTAATACCTCTTTATATAAATTTGCCCACTTAGTTTTTGAAAATATTTCTTCTGTCATATCATCTGGTACTGTTCCTCTAAAAAATATATAAGGATTAACTATATATACATTTGCTTTTCCATTCCTTCCTACTGCTAATATCCCTCGTTCTAATAGTTTTTTAATACTATTTTCTACTGTTCTTTCTGATATTCTACTACAAATACTCTTTATTCCGCTTAAATTCAGTTCTTTGCCATTTTCATATCTAAGTATACAACTATCATATGCTATATATCTAAACAGCTTCATTAAAACTGCATATTCTCCACTAGATAGGTTCTCATCTCCTAAAATGTCGCTAGCATTTATAAATACTTTAGCAAATAACCTCTTTGACATTTTCTTATTTATGCTCCTTACTCTCTTTTCCTCTCGTTCTTTTAAGAATTTTATTGAGTTATATCTTATTATTCTATCTCCTGCATATACTTCTACATGCATCCTACCATTTTCGTCTACTTTTCTTCTCATTTAAACCTCTTTTTTGTAAAATACCCGCAAATTTTTGCGTGTATAACGCCATTTTATACGCAAATTTCTGCGTGTATCATAAATCAATATGTTCTTACTCTCTCTAACTTTTAAGTGCTATTTTTTAAATTCTACTCCTCTTTTATCTTAATTGAATATATGGACATCGTTTCGACTAAGTTTCACGATGCTCTCTTCTGCTATTTCTTCGCAGCTTTATTCCATTAAAGTAAAATTAAAGGCTACTAAGCAGGCGGTCAACAAACCACCTACTTAATAACCTCGCGAAGTTATTTTATTACTATAATTGTATAGCAGCTATTTTAATAAAGTCAATATATTTAGTTGATTTTATTCTTGATTATGTATACCATGTGTCTTTTTGCTAATTGCAAATTTTTAAATGGGTTACTACTACCCCCGCTGCACTATTATATATAGGGGCAGGGGTATAACATTGCACAAAATTGGTATTTTACGCAATGTTTCAATTTGCTGTAACCATTGATATTGCTATGTTTGAGCAATTATTAGATAATATTAATATAAAACAATGCCAAAATGTTAGCTAATTTGTATATAATTTTAATAAAATAATCTATCTAATGTCAAGTTACTTAGCTTTACAGTAAAAGAATATAACAGTGTAAAATAATAACCACTTAGCTTTACATTTGACACAAATTATAATACAATAATCTAAATAATAATATATAGCTTTATAGCAAGAATAAAAAATATAATTATAATATACTTAGCTTTACACAATACTATACATAGCTTTACAATACTATATGTTGTATTCAAATAGCTGCTATTGTATTTTTTATCTTTTTTTATCTTATTATGTTTTATTATTTAAAATATGATAGAATATAATATAAAAATATAAAAAGGAGATGTAAAAGAAATGGCACTAATAAAATGTAAAGAATGTGGAAAAGAAATAAACGATAAAGCAAATAGGTATAATGTACAGCTGGCAAAAAGATAATATAAATGACGAATGGGCAGAAATCAAAAATACTGAAGAAAATGACACAACAGCAAAAAAGAAACAATATGAAGCATATCAAAATTGGATTAAAAAACTAGGTTTAAATGATACACAAATAATTGAAGCATTAGACTATTATAAAAGAAACACAACTACATATATAAATATGAACTAAAAGGCTTGAAATATAGCCTTTATCTTTATTTCAAACAATATTATAATATCAAACTGTAAGGTGGTTAAAAATGAAACTAAAAAAAGTAAATAAAAGTTGGATTGGCATTGGAATAGCAATTATATTCTATATATTTATAATAATTGGTATATCTACTATAGATGAAGATAACAAGATAAATACAACAAAATTACAAAATAATAATAAACAAGAAAATATGATAACTACTTATATTATGTCTAATAATTATCACAAATATATTATAGACACATTACAAGAAGTCAACAACAATGATACATTTAATATTGTCGCTTCTCGCACAAGGTCACAATATATTGAAATTGATATACAAAGTATAATCAGATTAACTTATAATGACTATGATATAAAAGCGAAAGAATTAACGAATAAACTATATGAACAAATAAAAGATAAAACAATAAAAAAAGATGGTTGGTTGTCAAATGATGATTATATTATTAACTTAAATTTCTATGAAAGATTTAACGACAATATAAATCCAAAAAGGAAATTAGCTAAACAAGTTGGAATATATCAAATACACACCGAAAACTTAGAAAAATATCGTAATTATGATAAATGTGTAAATGGTAGTATTAGTGAGTTAGAATGGCAACAAGAAAGAAAATAAATTTTATATTATTTAGTAAAAGCTATTGACAACGTATACGAAATATAGTATACTAAATATAGTTAATAAGAGAGGTGAGAAAATGGAAGATAAGAAGCAAAGAAACTATGCAGAAGAACGAAAAAGAGATAACGAAATTGTAAGGCGTTACACTGTAAGAATACCAAAATATCAAGCAAATTTATTTGAAGAAAGAGCAAAAAGAGAAGGTAAAAAGCCTTCAAAACTTATAACTCAATTATCTATTGAAGCTATTGACAAATATTTAAAAAAACCTGAAAAAAAATAAAAAATATTTAATAAAACCATTGACAAAACGTATGCGTTTTGATATAATATAATTAAGTTAAAGGTAATTACCTAAACTAAAAAAAGATATGAAAGAGATTGAGCCCTCTTCCATATCAACTAGAGTTAATAAAAACCATCACGCTTTTATAAAATACTCTATTTCTATAATAGAATAAATTTTATAAAAAGTCAAGTAGTAATTTTTGTTAGCTCGGAAAGGAGGATTTAACAAATGATAATACTTGACTTAATTTTTAATCTAGCTATTATAAGTATCTACTTTCTACTAGCATTTATCATACTTATGACAATACAACTAATAGTTTACAGATTAACAAATTATAGTTTAATAAACAGAAGATTTATAAAAAAATGCAACAAGTAAAAAGTTATACCACAACTGACACAAATCTCTCAAAAATTGGAGGAAGGGAAAAATCTTCTTCCCTCCTCCCCTAAAAAAATAAATTTAAAAAAGAGAGGTTTTAAAAATGAAATATATTAATCAATTAGAAATTATAAATAAAGGATTTGAAGCAGAAAACAAAGAATTAAAGGAAGAAATTAACGATTTAAAAATATATCTAGCAATGGCACAAGGTGCAAGAGATTTAAACGAAAGAATGCTATTTGCAGAGCAAAAAGAGAAAAAAGAAATTGAAAGTAAACTTACAAAAGCAGAAAAACAAATTAAATTATTACAAAAAACTATAAACACTCTATCAAAAGAAAATGAAAAATTAAAAAATAATAACTTAAACTTAAATACACAAGCAATAAATACAGACTTACAAGAAATGCTTGTAAGTGGTCTAAACTTCTTAACAAAAGCAATGACTTTAAATCAAAACAACATACAAAAAATATAATAAAAAGGTGGTTTTAATTATGGAAAATAAAAATATTATAATAAAATTTGTAAAAATGGGAATGGAAATAGATGAAAATAAAGGACTTAATCATAGAATAAGAACAATTATAGAAACAGATGACAACAAATATTTATTTATTGAAATATTGCAAGGTCATAGAATGTCTAAAAATTATGTACAAAGTTTAAGTACAAAAGAATATTTACAAAAGTATCCAAACGAAAACTATATTGTTTTAGATAGTTGTTTTAGAGTAGATGTTCCAGAAGATTATTATAAAAATTATTCTAAAGATTTTGCAAAACTTCAAAAAGGTTACTACGAATTAGATTACACAAAAGAAAATATCATAAAACTATTACAACAATTTAATAAAAATATAAGTGATTACATTTTAATTGATGATGGAGATTATATAGACAATTTTACAAAAGAACACGGCTTTTATAGATTATACGACTTAAAATTAACTCACACATACGAACCTATAAAAATAATGTGGCAAGATGCAACTCAAACCAAATTTAAAGGCTTATATACTTGTTGGAATTACAATAAAACCATACAATATAGCGAATATATGGAAAATACTATATATAATAATCAAATTGAAAGATTAAAAGAACTTTATGGAGTAGATACAATAAACATTTTACAAAAAGAATACAATAAAAAAATGGATATTTTTAGAAAGGTTTAAAAGGTGGTAAAAATGAAAAGTATTAAAAATATAAAAAGAATTTGTAATAATGAGATATTTATAAGTGTTTCAATAGATGAAGCTATTAAATTGCAGAATAAAGGTATTCAATTAAGAGTATTTAACGATTTAAAATCAATATTTGTAAAAGAAACAGACTTACAGGAGGTATAAACAATGAAAGAATTAAAAGGAAAAGAACTTGAAGAAAGAAGAAAAAAAGAAAGAGAATTATTGAAACTTTTGGATAATAAAAAAATAGTGGAGGTAAAGAAAAATGAAAGAAGTTAGTATAAAGAATTTTGAAAATAGAATGAAAACATTAGAAATAAGAAATCTAAAAAAATATGGTCATTCTCTTACTTGGACAAGTCTTTTAAATAAATTCAATACTTGTATTATAGAAATAAGAGAGAAAACAATTATATTTGATGAACAAAAATACAAAGAAATAAAACAAAATATTGAAAAGGAGGCTATACAATGAAAGAACTTAAAACAATATCAATTGATGAAATTATAACATTAGCATTTCGTAAGTATAAGCTAAGTGGCAAAAAATCAATGAATACATTCATCTTCACACAAACAAAAAAACTATCTGAAGAAGATTATGACAAAATACTTGATACTTTAGAAATTAGAATAAAAGAATATGAAGAAATAAAAAAGCAAAAAGTTGAAGAACAAATGCAAAAAGAAATAGAAACAAAACTATATTTAGTAAAATAAAGCCGTCAAGGCTTTATTTTTTGTAAATTATTGTAATGTTTTGTAGTTTAGTATATAATATGTTTATCCTTTTGAAAAGGAAATCTTGGAGAAAGGAGGCATACTACATATGCGTAACTTATTAAAATTATTAGCACTTATTATTGTTTATCTAGTAATAGAAGATAATAAAAAAGACTAATAAAGGCAAAGAAAAAGACTAGGACGGCAATTCCTAGTCTTTTATATTGCATACTTAATGCGTAACTTATTGCAATATTGCTATAATTATATTAGCATTTTTTATAAAATATGTCAAGTATATTTATTTGCTCCATTGCATAAACTTTTTGTGGGAAACACCACTTTTGATATTTACCCATACATT
>CANSWM010000016.1 GCA_947650745.1 uncultured Clostridium sp.
TAGTGTTTTTGGTCCTGCAATTCCGGTCTTGTGAAAGTCCATTTTTCTTTTGGAAGCTCTTTACAGCAGATTGTGTTTTACTACCATAAACTCCATCTACATTTCCTTTATAGTATCCCCAAGATTTTAATTTTTGTTGTATTTGTTTTACTTCTTCTCCAGAAGAACCATATTTTGATAAAGTTTCTACGCTTTCATTTGAAATATTAACATAGCATATAATTCCACAAAGTGCTAAAACTATAGAAATAAAAATTATAAGCAATTTTTTCATAATCATAATCATTCCCTTCTATGATTTATAATTATTATTTCCAGAATTTAGTCTTTTATACAAAATAAAAGAAAATAAGGAAAAAATGACTAATAAATTCCCTATTTTCTTTTATAAATTTAGTTGATATTAAATTTTAAAATATTCCTACAATATTTCCATTTTCATCTACATCAATTGCTTCTGCTGCAGGTACTTTTGGAAGTCCTGGCATTGTCATGATTTTTCCTGTTATAACTACAATAAATCCTGCTCCTGCCTTTAAGATTACTTCCCTTGCATGAATATTAAATTTTTCTTTGCATTCTAAGTTTTTAGGATCGTCTGAGAATGAATATTGTGTTTTTGCAATACATATAGGTAGGTTTCCAAATCCTAATTTTTTAATTTGATTTATACTTTCTATTGCTTCTTTAGAGAACTCTACATCTTCTGCTCCATATATATTTTTTGCAACTTTTCTTACTTTTTCTTCTATTTCTTCATCAAGTTCGTATGTAAACTTAAAGTTTTCTGCTTCTTCACAAAGGCTTACTACTTTTCTAGCTAGGTCTTTTGCTCCTTCTCCACCTTTTGCCCATGCTTCTACTAAGCTCATATTTATTCCATGTTCTTTTAGTTTTGCTTGTAAAAATTCTATTTCTTTTTCTGTATCTGTTATAAATTTATTTATTGCAATAATTACATTTAGTCCAAATTTATTTTTTATATTATCTATATGTTTTAATAGATTATGCATTCCTCTTTCTAGAGCTTGAATGTTTTCTTTTTGAACTTCTTCTTTGCTTACTCCTCCATGATATTTTAAAGCTCTTAATGTTGCAACACATACAACTGCACTTGGTTTTAATCCAGCTTCTCTACATTTTATATCTAAGAATTTTTCTGCTCCTAAATCTGCTCCAAATCCTGCTTCTGTTATACAGTAATCTCCAAGTTTTAATCCAAGTTTTGTTGCTCTTATGCTGTTACATCCGTGTGCAATATTGGCAAATGGTCCTCCATGTACTATTGCTGGTGTATTTTCAAGAGTTTGTACTAAGTTAGGGTTAATCGCATCTTTTAGAAGAACTGTTAAGCTTCCTTCTGCTTTTAAATCATGTGCTGTTACTGGTTTTCCTTCTTCATTATATCCTATAATTATCTTTCCAATTCTTTTCTTTAAATCATCTATATCTTTTGAAAGACAAAGTATTGCCATTATTTCTGATGCAACAGTTATATCAAATCCATCTTCTCTAGATACCATACCTTTTTCATTTGATAATCCACATTCTATTTTTCTTAACTGTCTATCATTTAAGTCTACACATCTTTTCCAAACTATCTTCTTTAATTTTAATTCATTTCCATGGAATATATGGTTATCTATCATTGCTGAAAGTAAGTTATTTGCTGATGTTATAGCATGTATATCTCCTGTAAAATGTAAATTTATATCTTCCATAGGAGCTATTTGAACATAGCCTCCTCCTGTTGCTCCTCCCTTTATTCCAAAAACAGGTCCGAAGCGAAGGCTCTCTAAGTGCAAGTATTGACTTTTTGCCTATTTTCTTAAGTCCGTCTGCAAGGCCTATTGACATTGTTGTTTTTCCTTCTCCTAATGGTGTGGGGTTAATTGCTGTTACAAGTATTAACTTTCCATCTTCTTTGTTTTCTAATCTTTTAAATGCATCTTCTGTTATTTTAGCTTTACATTTTCCATAGCTTTCAATTTCTTCTTCATTTAGCCCCATATCTTTTGCGACTTCCCTTATGTCTTTTAATTTTGCATTTCTTGCGATTTCAATATCACTCATAAAAAACCTCCATTTTTATTTTTAAAATATTATTCCAACTATAACTCCAATAATAGCACCTACTAGTACTTGCACTGGTGTATGACCTAAAACTTCTACTAGCCTTTCTTGAACCTCTACATTTGTAAGACCTGGAGTATTTACTATTTTATTTAATAAATGTGCTTGTTTTCCTGCTGCTCTTCTAATTCCTGCTGCATCATACATTACAACAATTGCTAAAATTAAACTTATTGCAAACACAGGCGAGCTAAATCCTTCTGCTTTTCCAACCATCACAGCAAGGCACATAGTAACTGCAGAATGTGAACTTGGCATGCCTCCGCGCTCCTAGTATTCTTTTAAAATTAAATTTTTTTGTTTCCACTAAATCCCATACTACTTTAAATGTTTGTATTCCAAACCATACAAGTATTGGAACATAAAGATATTTACTTGTTACTATTTCTAATAAAGTACTCATAATCCCCCTTTTATTCTTCTGGAATAAAGTTTTCTTCTTTAACTTCTCCATCTTCATCTATTAATATATTTATTCTTTTTTCTGCATTATTTAGTATTTTTGTACAAGTTTTAGAAAGTTCCATTCCCTCTTCAAACTTGCTTACGCTATCATCTAAGCTTAATTTCCCACTTTCTAGTTCTTTTGCTATATCCTCTAATTTTTGTATTGCTTCTTCAAATTTAATTTCTTTCATAAATGTTCACCTTTCTTATAAAACTTCTGCAGATACTTCTTCATCACTAAATCTTATGCTTATTTTATCTCCCTTTTTCAAATCTTTTGCTTTTTTTACTATATTATCATCCTTTTTTACTATACTATACCCGTCTTGCAAGTGTTTTTAGAGGACTTAGTGCATCAAGTTTTACTATACTATTTTCAAAATCTTTTTTTGCAACTACTATTTTTTTAGATACATTATCTGTTAAAATTTTTACTAAATTATCTATATATATATACTTTTCATTTATCTTTTCTAGTGGCTCTTTATAGCACCTACTTTGCATGCACTTTGCAAATTCTAGTTTCATATAGTCTACTTTTTTTCTTAGGGACATTCTATATCTATTTTGATAATTTCTTATTCCTTCTTCAATTTTACTAATCTCTGGAACTGCAAGTTCTGCTGCTGCGGATGGTGTTGGAGCTCTTAAGTCTGCTACAAAGTCTGCTATTGTAAAATCCGTTTCATGCCCTACTGCAGAAATTAGTGGAAGCTCAGACTCAAAAATTGCTCTTGCAACACATTCTTCATTAAATGGCCATAAGTCTTCTAAAGAGCCTCCTCCTCTTGCAATTATTATCACATCAGCTAATTTTTTTTCATTCATCAGTTTTATTGCTTTTGCAATTTTTTCTCCTGCTCCTTCTCCTTGTACTGGTACTGGAAGAAGCCTTATATATACATTTGGATTTCTTCTTGTACTAACATTTATTATGTCTCTTATTACTGAGCCTGTTTTAGATGTAAGTACACCTATGGTTTTTGGCATAAATGGTATTTTCTTTTTATATTTTTGGTCAAATAGCCCCTCTTTTTCAAGCCTTCCTTTAAGTTCATTATATGCTGTATATAAATCTCCTAGTCCATCTTCTTTCATTGCTTTTACATATATTTGATATACACCGGTCTCTTTCAAATACTGATACTGTACCAAATACAACAACTTTTGCTCCGGTCTTTTGGCATAAATTTAAGTCTTTCAGCAAATGATTTAAACATTATACATTTTATAAGTGAAGTTTCATCTTTTAAAGTAAAATATAAATGACCTGTATAATGGTTTTTGAAATTGGATATTTCGCCTTTTACATATACATTTTGCAAAAATTCATCTTCTGCTACTTTATCTTTTATGTATTTATTAAGTTCACTAATTGTTATAGGGGTTATCTCCATTTATTTACCTTTCTAATTTTTATACATAAAAATGCCCACCTTTTATAAAGTGTGCATATTTTAAATTAAGTTTTCTTTCTTTACAATGCTTGCTAATATTCCATTTATAAATGACTGTGCTTGGTCGTCTGAATATTTTTTACCAAGCTCTACAACTTCATTTATAGCAACTTTATATGGTAGTTTTGTATATACCATTTCATAAATTGCCATTTTAATTAAACTTAAATTAATTTTAGATATTCTATCTATTGTCCAATTTTCTTTTAAGTTTTCTTTAATTAATCCGGTTTATTTTTTCTTCATTTTTAGAAATGCCAAAAAGAATATCTTCTAGATACTCTTTTACTTCGTCTTCTACAACTTCTTCAGATTCGAAAAATATTTCTACTTCTTCTTTACCGCATTTCTTTTTGGATTTCTTTTTCATATATTAGTTTAAATGCTAGTTCTCTTGCTTTTGACCTGTTCATATATTTTGTCCAACCTTACTTCTACATTCTATTAATAAAATCTAATAATTTTTGTTTTACTTCATATTTATTGTGTTGTACATAATTTCCTATAAAAATTCCTGCACAAATAACTATTATTGCAAGTGCAAGTTTTAAAAGCCCTGTAAAAAGTACTATTATTCCTAAAATTGCACCAATTATAGCTCCTCTATATTCATATAAAAAACCTTTAAAATCGTTCATGCTTTTTCCTCTTTTCTAGCTTTCAGTTTTTTGCTCAGGAGTTGTAATATTTTTTATTCTTATATCAATTGTTTTTACCTCTAAGTCTGCTACGTTTTTTACAACTTCTTTTATTCTATTTTGTAAATTCATAGAAAGTTCATTTATGACAGTGTTTGGAAGTACCATAAGTGTTAAGAATACTTTTAATTCATTTTCACTATTTACATATACTTTTGTTGTAACACTTTGTGTATTTGAAAAACCTCTTGCTACTGTATTTACTAAATTTTCTATTGTATCTTTTGATATTAATAATCTTCCCGCTTCATTTTCAAGTAAAACACCTTCATTACTACCTTGCGAAGAATTTCCACTAAAGAATATTGCCCTTAAAGCAAGTAGTGCGCATACTATTGAAACTCCGAGAACTACATTTGTAGCTACACCACTTGCATTTATTTCGCTATATAATAAAGTTATTGTAGAAAATCTTACCCATCCAAACATTAATAATGCCATTAATATTGAAATTACTAGTATTATTATTGAAAATAGAACTAATGTTATTTTATCTAATATTTTCATATTTAAATTCATTTCCTTACTTATTTTTTATTATTTTTAGGACTTTTTGCATTTTTATAATGTCAAATTTTAGTTATTTTCTTCTTTATTTTCTTTTCCTTCTTGTTCCATAGAAGTTCTAACACCTTGTACATGTACATTTACTGCAAGTACATCTAATCCTGTCATTTCTTTAACTGCATTTCTTACTTTGTTTTGTATTTCAAATGCTACATCTGGTATTCTTGTACCATATTCTACTATAATATTTACGTCTATTTTTGTTTCTTTTTCTCCAACTTCTACTTTAATTCCTTTTGATAATTTTTTCTTGCCACTTAAAACTTCAGAAATTCCTCCTGCAAATCCTCCTGCTGTATCTACAACTCCTGACACTTCTGAAACTGCGACTCCGGCAATAACTGATACTACTTCGTTTGAGATAACTATGCTACTATCTTCTGTAACATTAATTTCCTCTACTTTTTCAATTTCTTCATTTTCCATACTTATTACCATCCTTTCTTGGCTTTTAATAATACATATAGTATATCAATTCTTTTTGGTTTTTACAACCATTTTTGTATATTTTTTCCTTAAAATTTAATTAATAGTTATTTTATTAAACCGATATTTTAAGCAAAGTATTTATATATTTTAATTTTCTAACAGTTTTAAATATGCTTTTTCAAATTCATTTAAGAATTTTGTTAAAATTTTTTCTTTTTCAAAATTTGTTTTAAATTCTTTTTTTAGTGATGTTGCTATTTTTTTTATTTCTTCTGGGAATTTGGTTTGATTTATGTTTAAACCTATTCCTATTATTATTTTTTCTACGTTTTCTCCTTTTGTAAAGCCTTCTGTAAGTATTCCTCCTAATTTCTTTCCAGATGCCATTATATCGTTTGGATATTTTATTTCTAAAGTATATCCATACGTAGTTTTTATTACATTTACTATAACTTCAGCAATTATTCGTGTTAAGTTTTCTATTTTTTTTATATTGCAATTTGACTTTAATAAAAATGAAAAAGTTAGGTTTTCTTCTGGATTTGTATACCATACTCTTCCATTTGTTCCTTTGCCTTTTGTCTGATTTTCAGCAAGTACTACAAGTCCATTTGGTAAGTTTTCTTCTTTGTTATTTTTTATATAATCTTGTGTTGAATCTATTTGTGTAAAATACTCTATATTTTTGCCTAGAAATATTGTATCTAGGTTTTCTTTTATTTTATTTATATTTTCCATGTTTATACTATAACATAAACTATATAAAAAAGCTAGACTCTAATAAATAAAAGTTGCATAAAAGAGGGTTTCCTAAAATAGGAACCCTCTTTTATTTACTTATTATAATCTATTTATATTAGATTGCAACAAATATAGCTGGGTCTAGATATTCTCCATTTTTTAGTATTTCAAAATGTAGATGGCTTTCATCTGCTACTTCAAATGCTCCTGTATTTCCTACTGTTCCTATTGTTTGTCCTTGTGCTACTTCTTCTCCTACGCTTACAAATTCAGCAGTTAGAAGATTTGCATATCTTGTTTCATAGCCATTTGTATGCTCTATTATTACTGTTATTCCATATCTTGGGTCATTTTTTATTGCTATTACTTTTCCGCTTTTCTGCAGCTTTTACTACTGTTGTTTTTTCTGCTTTTATATCAGCTCCTGTATGTGTAACCCATTCTTTTAAAGTTTCAGAATATACAAGTTTATCTTTTGCAAATTCTTTCATTAAAGTTCCCTCTACTGGTAATATAAATACTGGTTCTTTTGGTTCTTCCTTTTTTTGTTCTTTTGGCTTTTCACTTTTTTGTTCTTCATTATTTTCTACATTTGTATTTGCGTTATTTACTGGTTGTTCATTTTCTTCTAGATTTACTTCTATTGTTCCTTGATTTTGTTCATTTACTTCTCCTATTTCATTTAATTGTTCTTCTACTGTCTTTCCTACTTGCAAGCTTGTTTCTTCTGTATTTAGTGGCTTACTATTATCTAATATAGTTTCTCCCACTTCTGTTTCACCTAAATCACTATATATCTTGTCTAGGTTTTTATTATATATCATATTTGTGATAAAAAATGCAATTAATCCGGATAGCCACTATTATTATAACAATATACATTGCGCCTTTTGCTCCGTATCCCCGCATTATTTTTTCTTCTTCCTCCTGCATCTCTTCTGTTATCATTTCTCATAATACTTTTTCCTCCTTAAAGTTCTAACTTTAGTATAAGTATTTCCTGTTTTTGAAGATTTATACAAAAAGAAACTGATATTATTTAGTTTTACTCAAGTTTTAAAATTTCTGCTCCTGTGTAAAAATGGGTTAGTATTTCGTCATACAAAATGCCTTGCTTTGCTAGTGCATCCGCTCCTGTTTGGCTAAGTCCTACGCCGTGTCCATAACCGTATTACAATAAATTTAATTTTTTCATCTTCTATACTAACTGTAAAGTTTGCTGACCTTAGAGCGAATATACTTCTTACTACAGTTCCGAGACAGTTCTTTGTTTCCAAATCTAATAGTTTTTACTCTTTTACCTGGAGTATATTCTTTTATTTCCATCCAATTTGCATCATTAAAATTAACCTGTGTATCACTATATTTTTCTTTTAGCTTTTGCACAAATTCTTCTTTTGTAAATACCGCTTCCGATTTATATTGTGTATACGCTTCTTCTCCCACAGTTTCTACTGGGTTTAAGTATGGTAAATCTCTTCCTCCCCATACATTAGAAACGTTTTCAGTCATTCCTCCACTATTTGAGTGAAAAAATGCATTTATCATTTTTCCTTCATAAGCAATTACTTCTCCAACTGTACCATTTACTGCCTCTACAATTTTGTTCCATTTTTCTATTTTACTATCTTCCCATTTATTTAGCCTATTTTCTTTTGATATCCATGCCTGGCAGCAGTTTGCACTATCACATATATCTGCATTTTCATGTGGTGTACCACTTACTATTTTGTATAAAGTATATGTTCTTGCTGCTACGCTTTGTGCTTTTAGTGCTTCTAGCTCGTAGTTTACTGGCATTTCTGCTGAAACAACTTCTGCAATATATTCATCTAGTGGTTTTTCTTCTATTTCACCTGTTTCATTATGTAAAAGTTTTATTGTTCCAAAATCACTATATGAATACTTTTCTACACTTAATTCTGGTATTTCTACTTCTGCTGTAATCTTTTTTAACTTGAATTTTACTGTAAAAAATATAGGTATTAAAAAACATATACCTATTATAATTAGTATGTACATTACCACTTTTTTCATACTCATACTGCCTCCAAACTACTTCTCATTCTATCTAAAACCTTTTTTTCTATCCTAGATACTTGTACCTGTGATATTCCGAAGTATTTTTCCTACTTCTGATTGTGTTTTATTTTTATAGAACCTAAGTACTATTATTTGTTTTTCTTTATTTTCTAAATCATTTATTAATTGATTTACTGTTAATTTATTTATTATTGTATTTTCTTCATTTTCGCCTACTGGAATCTTGTTTATTAATTTAATATTCTTTTCATCGCCTGTTTTTCCTTCTTCTTTATATATTGATTCAACAGGATTTCTTGCTTCTAATGCTACTGCAATTTCTGCTTTATCTATTCCGAGTTTTTCTTCTAATTCTTTTAATGTTATGTTTTCTCCTGTTTTTCTTAAGTGTTCTTCTTCTAATTTATTTATTTTCATGTTCAGTTCTTTTATTCCTCTACTTACTTTTATAATTCCGGTCATCTCTTATGAATTTTTTTATTTCGCCGAATAATATATGGCACAGCATATGTAGATAATTTTACATCATAACTTGTATCAAATCTTTTTATTGATTTTATAAATCCCATGCATCCTATTTGATATAAATCTTCTGTTTCATAACCTCTTCCACAAAATCTTTTTACTATACTCCAAATAAGACCGTTTATTATTTTCTATAAGTTTTGTCATAGCTTCTTCGTCTCCGAAGACCTGCTTTTTCTATATCCTTTGTACTATTTTCATACATTTAGACTTGTCTCCTTTAGTTAATTTTCTTTGATATTTTTTATCATGGTTACTTTTGTTCCAAGTCCAAGTATTGATTCAACTTTTAGTTTATCCATAAAGCTTTCCATTATTGTGAAGCCCATTCCTGACCTTTCTAAATCTGCTTTTGTTGTATAAAGTGGTTCTTTTGCTATATCTACATTTTCTATTCCTTTTCCTGTATCTGAAATTTCTATAATTAAACTTCTATTTTCTATTTTGCAGTTTATTTTTATTATTCCTATTTCTCCTTCATACCCATGTATTATGCAATTTGTAACTGCTTCTGACACTGCTGTTTTTATATCTGCTAGCTCTTCTATGCTTGGGTCAAGTGATGAAGCAAATGCCGCAACTGTAACTCTTGCAAATGCTTCATTATTTGATTTGCTTAAAACTTCTAATGTCATTTCATTATCATATTTATTTTTCATATTTTTTCTCCTTTCTTCTTAACTCATTTTTATAATTTTTGGTATTCCGCTCATTTCTAATACTCTTTTTATGTTTGATTTTACATTTATCATTTCTAAATTTCCACCGAAGCATTTTTACTACTTTGTATCTTCCGAATAAGCATTCCTATCCCTGCGCTGTCCATGAAAGAAACCTTATCAAAATCAAATATAACTTTTTTAGGAACATGTCTTTCAATTTCATTATCAACTTGCCTCCTTATTTTTTCAGACCAGTGATGGTCTATTTCTTCTGTAATTTTAAAGGTCAATAGCTTGTCCTTGTCATCATAATCAATTGTCATTTAACTAAACCCTCCTTTGTTTTCTTAATTATATATCATTTGGTAATATTTTCCAATAGCAAAACTTTAGAAGTTTTGACGTTTTTTGGGTTTCTTTCGACAAATTTTTTCTTAAGCCTAAAAAACCGACTTAACAATTTCTAAGTGACAAAGTCACAAAGAAATTGTAACATTCGCCATAATTATCTTCTACGTCAATTACACACTACGTGCGTAATTTCCTAGAATATAAAAAAACACACATAGATTTTGTTCTATGTGCATTTTTTTATAATATAATCTCTTTATTACTAAAGTTTTATTTCTTCAAATGAATTTTTTCTTATTTCTTTCGGTACTTCTATTGGATATTTCCCACTAAAGCATCCATTGCAAAGGCTTGATATATGACAGTCTTTTGTTATTTCTTTTAAGCTTTCTAAACTTAAGTATTCTAGGCTGTCTGCTCCTATTATTTGTCTTACTTCTTCTATTGTTCTATTATTTGTAATTAAATTTTCTTTATTATCTATATCTGTTCCAAAGTAGCATACATCCATAAATGCAGGAGATGCAATTCTTAAATGAACTTCTTTTGCGCCTGCTCTTTTTAATACTGCAATTAGCTTTGTAATTGTTGTTCCTCTAACTATTGAGTCATCTATTAACACTATTTTTTTGTCTTTTACTGATGTTTTTATTGGGTTTAATTTCAAGCCAACTAGTTTACGTCTTGTATCTTGCGCATTTTGTATAAATGTTCTTCCTATATATTTGCTTTTTGTAAATACCATATCATAAGGAACTCCTGATTCTTTTGAAAAACCAAGTGCTGCATCTAGTCCAGAATCTGGAACTCCCGCTACAATGTCTGCATCTACTGGTGCTTGTTTTGCAAGATATCTTCCTGCATCTTCTCTAAATTTATGTACACTTATTCCATCTATTATAGAGTCTGGTCTTGCAAAATATATATATTCAAATACACATAATCCTTTTGGTGCTTCTTCGTTTGTTTGAATTGAAGTTACTTCATTATCTGTTACAACTACTATTTCTCCGTGGTTTTATATCTCTTTCAAAATCTGCTCCCGTAATATCTAGTGCACAGCTTTCAGATGCAAATACTATTTCGTTTTCTGTTTTTCCCATGCAAAGTGGTTTAAACCCTTGTGGGTCTCTTACTGCAATTAATTTTTTTGATGTCATTACTATTAGTGAATATGAACCTTTTAGTCTTTTCATAGTATTTTCAATAGCTTCTTCTATTGATTTTGATTTTAATCTTTCTTGTACTATTACATGACAAATTACTTCTGTATCTGTTGTTGTTGTAAATATATGTCCACTTTCTTCTAGCTCTCCTCTAAGTTCATATGCATTTGTTAGATTTCCATTATGTACAATTGCTAAATTTCCTTTTTTGTGTCTTACTACCATTGGCTGAGCATTTTCTTTTTTTGCTTCTCCTGTTGTTGAATATCTATTATGCCCAATTCCCATTTTCCCTTCAGGTAGCTCGTCCAATTTATGTTTTGGAAAAACTTTTGAAACTAGTCCTAAGTCTTTTGTATATGATATTAACCCATCTTTATTTATTGCAATACCACAGCTTTCTTCTCCTCTATGCTGAAGGGCAGCAAGTCCCACACTTATTATTGGCGCTAAAATTTCTTTAGGCTTTTTTGTATAAATTCCATACACTCCACATTCTTCTTTTACTTTGTCAAACATAGTTTTTTCCTCCATCTATTACTAGTATGTTTATATTAAACACATAAAACTAAGAATCTTTAAAAATTCTTAGTTTTATTTATTTTATTTTTTCTTTTTTTGCACTGAATATCCAAATTTTCCAATTTTTTCATCTAATGTATAGTATCCACCATTTGCATATGCTATTAAATCGCATTTTGATATGTCAAAAGCACCTTTTTCATCTATATATTTTTCATCTGCATTTATTGCTAATACATCTGCTAGAAACATATGATGTGTACCAATTTCTTTTATCTCATCTACTTTGCATTCAACTGAAACTGGGCTTTCTTTTATCATAGGGCATTTTACAAAGTTTGCCTTTTCTTTTGTTAAATTCATTTCTTTAAATTTATCTATGTCTTTTCCTGATTTTACTCCGACACCAGTCAGTTTTATATGCTAAATCTTTTGTTGTTAAGTTTATAACAAATTCTTTTGTTTCTTTTATGATATTATATGAATATCTTTCTGGCCTTACAGATATGTAAACTTTAGCTGGGTTTGAACATGCTATTCCACACCATGCAACTGTTATTATATTTGATTTTTCCATATCTCCACAAGACACCATTACCACTGGTATTGGGTATATAAATGTTCCTGGCTTCCACATTACTTTGCCCAAGGTTATTTCCCCCTATCATTATAAAAATAGTATAACATTTTTTTTGCATTTTTTCAAGATGTATTTTACTTTAATTATATTATTTTAGGGGTTGTATTTATTCTAAGGCTAACAAAAAAAAGATACAAAATACCTAAATTAATACTTTGCATCTTTTTTATTTTTTTTAATCTTTTTTATATGCAAAAGCATATGCTGTCATAACAACTATTCCTATCCATAGCATATAAAATCCTAATCCATATTTTGTATAACCAGAGCCTATGTCCAAGCTTGTAAGTAAACATATTGCAAGAATAGCTACAATTGCTGTTGGAATAAGTGTTAATTTCTGATTATCAAGTTCTTTTATTTTTTCTCCTACTTTATTTTTAAATAATGCTGGTATATATTTTTCTACAAAGTCTTTAAATATGAAAAGTATATTAGCTGCTGCAAGTAAAATTACTATTATTCCTTCCCAATGTCCTACTAAAGATATTGACCTAGTATAAAACCATACATCAATTTTTACATATGTAAAAATTGTTCCAAGTAGCATGCAAGCAAGTCCAATTATTGCAAGTATTCTCGTTTTTCTTAGCTTCTCTGAAACGTCATTCATTTGTTTTCCCCCTTATTATTTTAATAGTGCTTACATATAAAGTGTTTTCTCGACTTTAATATATCACTATTATTTTAAAATGTAAATGTTTTTTTGTAACTTTATTTATCTTCTAATTTTTCTGTTTCGTATAGGTTATATCCTTCATAACTGTAGCTTGCATCTATTCCTTTCATATACACAGTTCTATCATGTATTTTATCTGTAAGCGCTTTTATTATTAGCTCCTTAATTTCAATACTTTTTATTGGGCTACGTTCCATTGCGAGTAAATAATCTTCTTTATTTATCTTACTCCAGTCTACTACTTTTTTTATTTCTTTTTTTAAAATAGTATCTAGCCATATTCTCATGCTTCTACCATTTCCTTCTCTAAATGGGTGTGCAACATTCATTTCTACATATTTTTCTATAATCTCATCAAAACTTGATTGTGGCATTTTATCTATCTTATCTAATGCTTCTTTTAAATACATTACAGCTGCAAATCTAAAATTGTTTTTTGAAATGTTTTCTTTTCTAACTACACCTGCAAATTCGTATATATCTTCAAAAAGGAACTTGTGAATTTCTGCTAGATTTTTAAATGTTCCTGCTTCTTTACTATTTAGTAACCCCTTTTCAAATAATTCTATGGCTTTTGTTTTGGTTATTTTTTCTTCTTCATTTGCAAGTTCAACTGCATTATTTATTCCTAATTTATTTTCTAACATCTATATTTTTCTCCTTCATTACTTATTAGAAATAGCCTATTGTTTATTCTTTTGAATTATACCAATATTTAGTAATAATATCTAATTTCTTTATCTGGAAAATGTCTCTTCCATTTTGCAATTATCAAAAAATAGCTATTTTGTACAGTTTCTAAAATTTCTCTTAATTCTTTTTCTGGAATTTTACTATTATTATTGGCTACTATACAACCACCATTCTTGGTAATCCATATTTTTGTAGAATTTTCTACTGGTATTCCTTTTGAAATATGAATATGTATTGGTTCATCATCTTCATTTGACCAAAAATATATTTATATCCATATATTTCTAATATATTAGGCAATATTAATACCTCCTTGTCTTGCCCATCTGTAAAATGATGGCGCTCCACGTTCTACAATAGTTTTAAATAATTCTATTTCTTCTTCTGTATATTCTCCTTCTTTATATAATATTTTATAGCTTGGGAGCTCAAATCTAATACTATCAGAACCTTTTTCTATTGGTCTCTCAAAATGAATTTGTATAGTTTCTTCTCCTTGTTCATTTATTATAATGTCTGAAAAGACAACTTCTGTTCCATCATAATATTTGCAAAATTGATGCATATTCTTTCACTTTCCTATTCTTTTTATTATCTCATTATTTTTATATAATATATATTATTGTACCATAAAATATAGCAGATTACTATATTAAGTTTAAACTTATATTCTTTGTAATGTTCTCCTCACTATATTTATTATTATACAACGTTTTTAGTGGAAAAACAACATCAAGTATGCAAACTTCTTCACTACCTGCTATCTTTTTTCATAATATATTAGTATATAAAATGACTTAATTTGTGACTTGGAAAGGAATGATATTAAAAATGGCTAAAATTTTAGTTTATAATAACGATAATAATAGAATGGAAACATATTATAGAGGCGAAAGTGAGGCTATGCCTTATAATGCTCGGTAGAACTTTAACTGTTCGTGAATTTAGAGGTTCTAGCAAAAGCCCTACTCTTTGGACTAGTAAGCGTGCTATGCAAGCTTGGAATAGCCAAAGATATATTTTTGGCAGCCCAATACCTGTTGGTTTTGCATTCAAAAGGCCTTGGGAAGGTGGACACCGGAAATCAGTCACAGCATTATGCAGGTGTTGCTTTTGATGTTGCTCAAGGGTGGTCTAATGCAAGAAGAACTGCTCTTAGAAACAGTGCTATGAGTTCTGGCGTTTGGTCTTATGTAGAACCTGCTTCTCTTACTCCAACTTGGGTGCATTTTGATAAAAGAGCCTTAAGCTCAGCTTGTGCTAGTCGGAGGTTTTCCTCAGGTAAAACGTGGTAGTGTAGGTATGTATACATTAATTGCTCAAGATGATTTAAATACTTTAGGCTTTTCTACTGGTGGTTTAGATGGTATTTTTGGCGCTAACACTGAAAATGCTGTAAAAAGATATCAAACAAGCCGAGGTCTTGCATCTGACGGAATTGTCGGCTGCAATACTTGGCGTTCACTTCAAGAAAATGTAGTTGGAACTCGGTAGAACTTCTACTACACTTGATTAACAAAATAATATAAAAATACTGGTGGTTTTTGTTCCACCAGTATTATGTTACTGTTAAATTTGCATAATATGCATTATATAATCTGCTATAATAACCACCTTCTTTTGTTACTAATTCATTATGACTTCCTTCTTCTACTATCTCTCCATTACTTAGAACTATTATTTTGTCTACATTTACTATCGTTGATAGTCTATGAGCTATAAATATTGATGTTTTTTCTTTTGATATTTTATCTATTGATTTTTGTATTATCTCTTCCGTTTTAGTATCTATATTTGCTGTTGCTTCATCTAAAATAAATATTGATGGGTCATGTGCAAATATTCTTGCAAATGCAATAAGTTGCTTTTGCCCTGCTGAGAATGAACTTCCTCTCTCACTTGCCACCTCATCTATTCCATTTGGTAATGTTTTTATAAAATCGTCTGCATTTGCAAGTTTTATTGTTTCTTCTATAACTTCATTTGACATTGCCTCACTAAGTTCTATGTTTTTCTTTATCGTATTTGCAAATATAAATGGGTCTTGCAAAACAATTCCTACTTTTTCTCTTAAATATCTTAGGTTAATTTCTTTTATATTCACTCCATCTAGCAAAATTTCACCTTTTTGTATTTCATAAAAACGATTTATTAAGTTTATTATTGTTGTTTTTCCGTGAGCCTGTTTTCCCAACTAATGCAACATTTTTCCCTGGCTCTATACTAAAACTTACATTTTTTAATACCCAATTTTCGCCTTCATATGCAAACCAAACATTTTTAAATTCTATTTTACCTTTTATTTCTTTTAATTTTTTACCATCTTCAAGATTTTCTAAATACTCTTTATTTTCTAATATATCAAATATCTTGTTAATTGAAACAAAAGCCTCTTGTATTGTTTCAAAATTTTCTACTAACCTTTGAATTGGTTCAAAAATTTGCTTTAGATATGTTGTAAAGACATATATTACTCCGCACTTCTAAACTTATTCCAAAAAAGTGATTTACACATGTCCATACAATTAAAGACACTCCTAAGTTTTCAAAAATATACATAATCGCAACTAAAAATCCTTCTACAAATGCAGTAGGCACTCTTGATTTATAGAATTTTGTGCAATAGTATTTACATTCTTTGTTTTTTTCATATTGTCTATTAAATATTTTTATTAATTTTACTCCGTATATTGATTCTGATAAAAATATATTCATTTTTGTTTTTGCCTTTTTAGAAGCCTCATGCACTTTTTTACTAATTTTATTTATAATAAATGAGGTAATAGCCACTAATGGTATTAGCACAAAGCATATTAGTGATAATTTATAATCAATTGATGCCATAACCCATGCAAATGCAATAATCATCACTATATCTTTTACTATTGTCGTTACAACATCTTTAAATGCAGTTGTTATATCTTCTACATCGCTTGTTATTCTGACAAATAATGTTCCTGATGGAGTTTTATCATGAAAATGTATATTTGCATATTGAACATATTTATATAATTTATTTCTTATTTTGTATGTAATATCTTCTCCTATCATAGTTGTTGATGTATTTATTATAAAATCTATTATATTTCCGAAACACTACAATTCCTATATATAATGCTCCTATGACTCCTATTGTAAAAGCTCCTCTTTGCCATACTCCTGCACTTAAATAATCGTCTATGACTGTTTTTATTAAATATGGCTTTATAACTTCTCCAATATTTATTATTATAGCTAAAATAGATATGATTATTATTGCCTTCTTTTTTGGCTTTAACATTTTACATACTCTACTTAATGTTTTGCTTTTCATTTTATTTCCTTTCATTTGTATTTTTATTTAAGTAAGCTACATTCTGCCTTTTTAGACTGACTATTATAAAATTCATTATAAATTCCATTTTCTTTAATTAATTCTTCATGTGTTCCTGTTTCTATTATATTTCCATCATCTAAAACAATAATTTTATCACTATATTTTACATCTGATACTTTGTTTGAAATTATTATACATGTTCTTTTATTTGCAAGTTCTCTAATGTTTTTTATCAATTTTTCAGATGTTTTATTATCTAATGCTGAAAATGTGTCATCAAATATTAATATTTTACTATTTTTTAGGAATGCTCTTGCTATTGCAACTCTTTGTTTTTGTCCTCCTGACAGGTCTCCTCCTCTTTCTCCAACTACTGTGTTAATTCCGCTCTGGCATATTTGAAATATCATCATAAATAATTGCTTTTTTTGTACTTTCAGTTATTTCATTTTCACCATAATCTTCTTTAAATAAACTTACATTATTTTTTATTGTAGAAGAAAACAAAAAGTTGTCTTGTGATATATAACAAATATTGCTTCTTAATATTTCTATTGGTATCTGATTTATATCTTTGCCATCAAATAAAATCTTTCCATCTGCTACATTATATAGTTTAGTTAGAAGGTTCATCATAGTAGTTTTTCCGCTTCCTATCATTCCTATTATTCCAATGGTTTCTCCTTGCCCTATCTTTAAATTAATATTTTTTAAAACTTCTTTTGCATTTTCTTGATAACTAAAGCTTAAATTCTTTATTTCAATGTTTCCATCTAATTCTTCTTTTATCCTACTATTTCTTTCATTTAACTTCTCTGGTTGTAGCTCATAAACTTTATTTAATCTTCTATAAGCAATTTGTGCTCTTTGCAATTTTTCAGTTATTCCTGGTATCCATGATACTGGGTTTACAAATAATGCTATGTATCCATTAAATGCTACAAGTTCTCCCACTGTAATTTTTCCGTTCTATTACAAGTTTTGATCCAAATAATAGTGCAATTCCGATAGCATAGCCCAAAGCATATATTTAAGCATGCTTTTAGTAGATTTGTATAAATATCTACTAAATTATTGCTACTACGTACTTTTGTATTTTTTCTAATAAAGTCTTTTAGCTGCTTTCCTTCACATGAATATGCTTTAGTTGTTCTTATGCTATCTGTGCTTTCTTGGATGTATTCAGACATATCTGTAAACATTTCTTGTGCCTTTTTAAAACTTATTTCTATATATTTTTTTATTTTTATAACTGCAAATATTCCTATAGTAATTGGAATTATAATTGCAAGTGTTAAATATAAATTAACCCCATTAATCATTTGAAATATTACAATTAAACATATAAATAAGCTTCTTATTCCATGAGATATAATTCTGTATGTTGCAGCTCTAATTTCATTTATGTCTTTTACGAAATAAGACATTATTTCTCCATTTTTTATATTTTGTATATCTTTTAATTTTAATTTTAAAAATCTTTCAAATAATTTTATTCTAAGCTCTTTTTCAAATCCTCTTGCAACATTTACTTCAAGGTATTTCCAAACTATTCTATTTAGCATGTAAATTATACATACTCCAAGTAAGTAGTATGTATAATTTATTATATTTTGCTTGTTTAGTTCAATATCATATAATAAATCGATAATTCCACCTATAATTTTAGGTGGGCATGTAAGAAGATATGAGTTAAAAATTAAAAGAATTGCTAAAATTAGTATCTTCCATTTATATCTTTTTAATATATCTATTATCACGTTTTTCATAATAATTTTTTCCTATGTACCTCTTAATTTTTAATTTTGCTTTTCTATCATTTTATATAGTTCATCTGTGTTAAATCCGAAAGTTTCACTTATTTCAATTTGGTTTTGTTTTACTTGTCTTTCCATATTCATTAGTTCTATTTCGTCTTGAAATTTCATTTCATCAAATTCCATATATTTTCCTCCGAAATACTAATTTTTACAAAAATATTATATAATTTTATTTTATATTTTGCAAGAGTTTTTTATTTGAACTGATTTGTAATTAAAAAGGAATCCAAAGAACTCGGATTCCTTTTTGTTATAACTAATTTTGTGAAGCTTTTATATTTACTTGAAAATGTCTTCTGATAAAACACCTAACACTTTTGCAATAGATTTTATTGTTGTTACTGTAGCTTTGCTTTTGCCATTCATTATTGAGATTACTGTTTGCCGAGAAACTCCGATTTTTTTTGCTAATTCACTTTGTGTCATGCCTTTTTCTTTGCAGACCCGTTTTATATTTTTTATTGCATCTTCATATGATGGAACTTTGCTTGTCATAAGCTCCTCTACTGAAATCTCTAAGGCATTTGCAATAAGCTTTACTGTTGTCCCTGCAGGAGTATGCTTCCTATTTAAAATAAAGTTAACTGTTGTGATAGAAATGCTACTTCGATTTGCCAAGTTCCCTTGTGTCATACCTCTTATGTAGCATAAATTTTTTATATTTTCTATCAGATTCTCACATGATGGCGGTTTATTTTGCTTAAGCTCATCTGCTGAAACTCCCAGCGCTTTTGCAATGGCTTCTAATGTCTCTTTTGTAGGGTTATACTTACCATTTACTATAAAACTAATCAATGCTTGAGAAAAATAACTTTTTTTTGCTAATTCACTTTGTGTCATGCCTTTTTCTTTGCAAAGCCGCTTTATGTTCTCCCTCACATTTTCATATTCTGCTATCATTTTCTTTCCCTCCTAGTTATAATTTTTTAACTTTATCTTTATAGATATTTCTTATATAATTATATATCAATATTATGTAAATTGCAAGTAACTACTATTCATCCGGTTTTACTCATTATTTCTTTTTTCATTTTACTTATAATCTTTTTTTCTAGTCTTGATATGTAGCTTTGCGAAATTCCGTAGCATATCTGCGACCTCTTTTTGCGTCTTTTCCTCTCCTGCTCTAAACCCAAACCTTAGCTCCATTATGTCTTTTTCTCTTGGGTTTAATTTTTCCATTGAAGATTTTAGAAGTGTTTTATCTACCTCATCTTCAATTCTTCTAGATGTAACATCGTTATCTGTTCCGAAGTATGTCTGAGAGTAAAAGTTCATTGCCATCTCCATCTTGATTTAATGGCTCATCTATTGAAACCTCCCCTCTTGTTTTGTTGCTTCGCCTTAAATACATAAGTATTTCATTTTCTATACATCTTGAGGCATATGTTGCAAGCTTTATCTTTTTTTCTGTATTAAATGTATTTATTGCCTTCATTAAGCCTATTGTACCTATTGAAATTAAATCCTCTATACCTATACCTGTATTTTCAAACTTTTTGGCTATATACACAACTAATCTTAAATTTCTTTCAACTAATGTTTGCCTTGCATCAAGGTCTTGCTTTGCAAGCCTTTTTAATACTTCCTCTTCCTCATCTGGTTCTAGTGGCGGTGGAAGTGTTTGGCTTCCTGCAATATAAAATATATTATCTGTGTCAATTGTTTCTTTTTGTATATATTTCACATACAAGTTGTTCAAAATTTTTAATATATTCATTTTAAGACCTCCTTCCTTTCTAGTAAATCTAGTCCAACCAGTCCTGAATATACTCCGTTTCTTGATATTGTTTTATTATATATTCCAATTATTACTTTATCTACATCTATATCTACACCATCAAATTTTATTCTAACTTCATCTGGTTTGAACCCTATTAGCATACCATTTTGCTTTCCGAAGAGATGAAAATGGTATAAGCCTAAATCTTGAAATATAGTCTTCTCCTATTTCTTCTATTAAATTAATATTTTCACCTTCAACCGTTTTTTCTAAACTATTTAATACATTTTCTTCTATAATACTCTTTAACTTTTCTTTTTCTACAACAATAACAGGTATTTTTGTTATTGGGTCTTTTAATAAATTTCCTGTATCTATCATAGTATGTATCTGTGCTTCTTTTTCTTTATATATAATACGTACTTCACAGAACATGTCATTTTTACTTAACCTATTCTTTATAATTTTAAATGCTATACTAACAATTGTAAGTCCTACTATTGCACCTAAGAATATTACTTTTATTGGATATGTTCCCGTTAAAAATCCATTTTTGTATAATATTTCTTGAGGTTTTAAATAATATAGCAAGAAAAATGCGCAGCCTCCAAATACAAATGATGTGAGGTAAAATATTGTAATATATTTAAATAGCATTTTGAAATTTTTTGGAGTAAAGGCTATATATATCATTACTATTGATAATATAATTTTTGATGTTAGATTCAAATATATATAGCTACTTCTTAAGTAAGTGCCAATAGCATATAGCGCTCCAAGTGAGCTAGATAAGATTATCTTTAACATTTTACATTTTGTTTTAGTTACAATTCCTGTTCCGGTAAAGGATGATTATGTTCATAAGTATATTTTCTACAAAGACTACATCCAAATATATAGTCATTTTTCTTCACATCACTCTCCTTTCTATCATAAGCATAATTATAATGCGTTTTTCCTTAAAAGCTTGTCAAATTCTAGGGTAGAAAAAAAGAAATAATCTATATATTTTGATTATTTTTTTTATTATTAGATTATTTTTTCTATTTTCTTTAAGTTTTTATGTAGAAATTTCATTATTTTTTACATTTTCTAAAATTCACTTGCACTTATTTTTATTTCCATATATAATTAAGAAAAAAATAACTTCGCCAAATTGGTTCTTTTTAAAGTTTTATAATACTTAGGTAAGTTTAAAGACGGAGGTTTTTTATGAATAGAACAAAGCGTAAAATATTTGAAATTTCTATGAATTTATTTGCAACTAAGGGTTATGATGCAACAAGTATTGAAGAGATAACTTCTGTTGTTGGCGTAGCCAAGGGAACTTTATATTATCACTTTTCTAGTAAAGAAGAAATTTTTAATTTTTTAATAGAAGAAGGTATGAAATTACTTCAAAATAGCATGTCTATTAAAGTTGCAACCTGCCATACTTTGATTGATAAATTAAAAGCTATTTTACTTATACAAATTAAGGTTATGGTAAAATATCAAGATTTTATGACTATTGTTTTAAGTGAAATTCTTGGAAAAGAATCTAGAAATCTAACTTGTAGAAAATATGTATTTGAATATATTGATATGCTTGAAAATATAATTGATGAGAGTATAAAAAACCGGTGAATCTAATATAGAAAATTTAGGTAACCCATCAACTCTTGCAAGCGGACTTTTTGGTACTACTTATTCAATTTTGTTACATAAAATAAAATCTAACGAAGAGCTTGATATTAAAGCATTGTATAAAGAATATTCTGCAATTGTTTTTTCTAAGTATAATTAAAAATTAGGCAGGTATAATCATAAAATTATATCTGCCATTTTTCATACACTTCTACCAAACTTGTATTTCACACCTATAAGTGTTTGTACCTCCGGTCTTAACCATTTTGCAAACCTTTACTCCGTCAATTTCTTTAAGGATTTCTATTTCTTCTTCTGTAAAGTCTCCTGTCATAGGATATATTTCGTCTTCTTTATGGTATTTTTTCTTAAGCTTTTTGAGTGCATTAATCACATCCAATAAAAAGACATAATGTAATCCTTCTTCAAACCGGGGGAATTCCATTGTTATTTCCATATTTTTCATATATTTTGTCCTTTCCTGAAGTGTATTTTTCTAGTTTGTTAGAACTTGTCTAACTATAAGTATATTATACTATATTTTGGCGTTTTTTACAAATTTTAATTTGTCTTACATTGCATAAACTTTTTGTGGGAAACACCACTTTTGATATTTACCCATACATT
>CANSWM010000017.1 GCA_947650745.1 uncultured Clostridium sp.
AGCATAAAACCAGAGATAGAAAAAATAACAGTAACAACACTAAACGAAGAAGAGATAGCAGGTACAGAGATAGAAAATGGAGTAAGCTTTGGAACAGTAACTAAAGAAGCAGAAGTAACAATAACAAGAAAAGTAGATATAGGGAGTAAAATAAATGGATATAAATATGAGGTAATTAATGCAGAAAATGATGAAATAATAAAGAAACAAACTTATGTAGAAGATGTAAATACAAAAGTAACAATAAAGACAGATGGAGATTATAAAATAAAGATAACAGTATTAGACCAAGCAGGAAATGAATCGGATATAAAAACAATAGAAATATGCAAAGAAGAAATTGTAAATATATACAGTAGTAAAATGATAGGAAAATATGTAGACTATGAACCAAAAGGGACAGCATATGTAGCACCAGAAGGATATACAATAACTCAGTTGTCAGGGACGATGTCCCTTGAACCACCACCTCCTGAAACATATGAGGCAGATAGTAGTTTAAAGTGGAGAATATGGAGAGTAGAAGACGGAAAGTTACTGTTAATATCAGATAAGCCAACTAGCGACTATCTACCATTATGTGGTTATAACGGATATAACAATGGAGTAGGATTGCTAGACGGAATATGTAGAGCCAACTATATGAATAGTAGTTATCTTAATATAGAAGTAAGGAATATGAAAATAGAAGATGTGGAAAGAGTGACAACCTATGATTTTACAACATATACTGAAAATGGATATAAATATGGAATAGGAACGAAAGAATATACAGGAAGGTACTCGAGATATCCAAATTATTGGGAAAGCTATGATAAGAATGCAGAAGCACCATTTAAACAAAGAAGTAAACAAGAAGAGTGGATGATAGGAGGTAGTGGAGGAGAAATAGAAATGGTGTTTAGACAGATGTTTTGGGAAAAAGAATATACAGAAGGCTCAAAAGAAAAAGAGTGGAAAGATGCAAAATATTTTGAGCTAGTATGTAGTTCGAGTGATAACGCTACGGACTCTAAAGCTACTTGGCTCTCTTCTAGATACGTTTCTCTTCATGAGGAGTGTTATAGAGCCGGACTTCAAAGTATAAGCAGTAAAGGGGTTTCTCGCTCAGTTGTGACATATATCCGGTGGTTATGACTATACAAGTATGCGGTCATTTACGCCCTATGATAATAATTAATGTTTCTGATTTTGTTATTACAGCTAATGGAAATAACCGGTGCAGATTACCACATTTCTCCAAAGTAAATTAACAAGATTATCAAAACAAAAAAAGATACCATCACAAATCCGATGGTATCTTTTCCTTCGTCTACGACTTACAGTTCTTGTTCGCCAGGGATAAAATAATCTACTATTCCATAAATTAAAGCACCAATTATTGCAGCCATCCAAGATATTGAATATCCAGCAACAAAATATTGTGTTACATATAGAGTGATAACAGCAAGTACGAAACCTACAAAACCTTTACCAAAAGGACTTGCATGTAAACCTGTAAATTTTACTATTAAATAGTCAATGACTGTTAAAACAATGGCAGCAATTGCAAGTGACCATATGTTATTTATAGAAAATCCGGGTGTAAAGAATGCTGTTATACCTAAAACGATAGCTGAAACAACAAGTCTTCCTACGATTTGCCAAGCGGTATTACCACTGTTTTGTCTAGAACTTGTTTGATTGTTATCCATTTTCACAAACCCTCCTTAAATTTCATATTAAATTATTTTGAAAGCAAAATCTTTCTAATGTTATTATTCTCAAAAAGTTTTTTTTTATTCAAGACATGAATATTTAGTTTGTAAAATGCTAAGAATAAATGAAAATAATAAAATTAAAAATTTTTTTTTAATTTGGAGGAGATTTTTTAAAATGTTAATTACTTTTACAAGGTCAATTATACTTTATATTATTATTCTAATAGTTATGCGACTTATGGGAAAAAGAGAAATTGGTCAGCTTCAGCCTTTTGAACTCGTAATTGCTATGATGATAGCAGACCTTGCATCTATTCCTATGACTGAAACAGGAATACCAATACAAAATGGTATTATTCCAATTCTTGGGCTTTTATTTATGCATTTGATAATTTCTATTATTAATATGAAGAGTATATATGCAAGAGAAATAATTTGTGGCAAACCCAGAATTTTAATTTATAGAGGTAAGATTAAAGAAGAAGCATTAAAAAGAGAAAGAATAACTATAAATGAATTAGAAGAAAGGTTAAGAAGCGCAAATGTTGTAGCTCTTGGAGATGTTGAATATGCAATTCTTGAGACAAGTGGACAACTTACTGTTATTCCAAAACCTAATAAAAGAAATACAATTCCTGAAGATTTTAACATAGAACCAGATTATGAAGGAATACCGTATGATTTAGTTGTTGATGGAGTGATTATGAATGATAATTTAAAAGAAATTGGAAGGGATTATAACTGGTTAAAAAAAGAAGTACGGAAAGTTTGGAATTAATCCAGAGCAAGCACTAATTGTAACATTAGATGGAAAAGGTCAAATGTTTTGCCAAAAGAAAGGGATTTATGAAAAATGAAAAAGGAAATAATAATTTCGGTTGTAATTGTTATTATTGTTGTTGTACTTAACATTATTACACAAAAATATACAAATATTACAATGGATGAAATTTCAAATGAGCTTGCTATGATACGTGAAGATTTAAGTAAAGAAAATATAGAAGAAATCGAAAAGGGGATTGAAAACGCAAAAAACAAATGGGATGATATTAAAAATAAGCTTGTTATATATTTAGAACATGATGAACTTGAAAAGGTAGAAATGTATATTATAGAAACTGCTAGTCATATAGAAACAAAAGAATATTCTATGGCAATTCAGTCTCTCGATACTTGTGAATTTGTTATTGAACATATTAAAGAAAAGTATGAGTTTTCTTGGAAAAATATTTTTTGATGTGATTAAAATTGTAAACTAGCTTGCAATTTTATGTAAAATAATATATAATTTAAATGTAGCAAAAGGACAAGTCCTAAGAGTAGATAAGTCATAAGACAGGAGGAAGAAATATGATTACCTACGAGATGTTAAAAAACCTCACAGATGAGGACATTGCCGTGGTCCCTGAACTTCGGCCTATTGCAAAAGAGGCAGAAGAAGCAGCAAAGCTGATTAAGGAGACATGGACATTTAAGTGCGGGCAAAGTTCAAGACTCATTGAAGAGGACGAAGAAGAAGGCATAAAATGGTACATGAGGTATGACGGAAGCCTGAGAATCGATGTGGAAGGATATGGATACTGCATCATAAACTGCAATGCGGGCGAAATCTTTGAGTACATTAAGGCAGAACATCTCTATAAGGAAGATTTGCCTTGTAACAAAGAAAACGAACAGTTGGCAGCGATGGCAAACTGGTGCAAGCATTTTAGACACTTTTTGACAGTAACGGAGGCAGAGTACTGCAGCATGAGTTAGAAATCGAGTAGTAAAACCGAAAAATCTAGTTTATTCAGTTCTTGAATGGCTAGATTTTTTGGCATTTTTCTTGCTTTTTACTATGTTTTGATATATAATAAAAATACTTTGAAATTTAGGAGGATTATCTATATGAACGAAAACGAAAATAATGAAATAGAGCAAGATGTAAATCATTTAATGCAAATTAGAAGGGAAAAACTAGATGAGCTTACAAAAAATGGTAGTAATCCGTTTGAGATAACTAAATTTAATATAACACATACTAGTAAAAATATTAAAGATAATTATGAAGAGTTAGAAGGCAAAGATGTAACAGTTGCAGGAAGGATTATGGCTAAGAGAATTATGGGAAAAGCATCTTTTTGTACTATTCAAGATAGCATGGGAAAAATTCAAAGCTATGTTAGCACAAATGATTTAGGAGAAGATAAATATAAAGAATTTAAAACATATGATGTTCGGAGATATTGTTGGAATTACTGGTTTTGTATTTAAAACAAAAACTGAAGAAATCTCTGTACATGCTAAAGAAATGACACTGCTTTCTAAGTCTTTAAGACCACTTCCAGAAAAGTTTCATGGTCTAAAAGATATGGATTTAAGATACAGACAAAGATATATAGATTTAATTGTTAATCCAGAAGTAAAAGATACATTTGTTAAAAGAAGTGAAATTATAAAAGAAATAAGAAGAGTATTAGATGAAAAAGGATATTTAGAGGTTGAAACACCAATATTAAACACAATATCTGGTGGCGCAACAGCAAGACCATTTATAACACATCACAATACTTTAGATATAGATATGTATTTAAGAATTGCGACAGAACTAAACTTAAAAAGACTTATTGTAGGTGGGTATGATAAAGTTTATGAAATAGGAAGAATTTTTAGAAATGAAGGAATGGATATAAGACATAATCCAGAGTTTACTTCAATAGAGCTATATTCAGCATATGAAGATTATGAAGATATGATGGATATAACAGAAGAAATTTTTAAAACATGTGCAATGAAGGTCTGTGGAAAAACAAATATAACATATCAAGGAACAGAAATAAACTTAGGAACAAAATGGAAAAGAATTACTATGATAGACAGTATTAAGGCAGCTTGTGGGGTTGATTTTAATAATATAAATACAGATGAAGAAGCAATAAATGCTGCTAAAGAAAATAATATAGAAGTTCCAAATGGAAAAGAAACAAGAGGCCACATAATAAGCTTATTTTTTGATGAATTTGTTGAAAGTACATTAATACAACCAACTTTTGTATATGATTATCCAATTGAAGTTTCTCCACTTGCTAAAAAGAAAAAAGAAGATGAAAGACTTACAGAAAGATTTGAAGCTTTTATAGGTGGAAGGGAATATGCAAATGCATTCTCAGAATTAAATGACCCAATAGACCAATATGCAAGGTTTAAAGAGGAAATTGCAGCACGTGAAAATGGAGATGAAGAAGCAGGAATGATGGATGAAGACTATGTAGCAGCACTAGAAATAGGACTTCCACCAACAGGAGGAATGGGACTTGGAATAGATAGACTTGTAATGCTTCTTACAGACTCAGCTTCAATAAGAGATGTGTTATTATTCCCAACTATGAAGCCTTTAAATAGTAATGCAGATAAAAAACAAAAAAATGCTATAAATAAAGAAGATATGGCTACTAAGAATAATAATTTTGAAACGAAAATAGATAGAGAAGAGGCACTAAAATTATTAAAAAAATACAATAAAGAAGAGTTTCATATAAGACATGCACTTACAGTTGAACAAATTATGAGATATTTTGCAAGAAAACATAATGAAAATGAAATGTTTTGGGGATTAGCAGGGTTATTACATGACATTGATTATGAGATGTATCCAGAAGAACATTGTAAAAAAGCTCCTGAGATTTTAAAAGAGATTAACGCAAGTGATGAACTAATTCATGCTATATGCAGCCATGGATATGGAATTTGTTCTGACATAGAGCCAGAATACGAAATGGAAAAAATATTATTTGCAACTGATGAGTTATCAGGATTAATCTGGGCTGCAGCAAAAATGAGACCATCACAAAGCACAAAAGACATGGAATTAAAAAGTTTAAAGAAAAAGTACAAAGATAAAAAATTTGCAGCAGGTTGCTCAAGAGAAATAATACAAAAAGGTGTAGATAGGTTAGGTTGGGAGTTAGATGAATTGCTACAAACTACTCTTGAAGCAATGCAAGAGACAGAAGATGAAGTACAAAAAAATATGATATAAATTTAGATAAATAAAGAAATTCTATAAGGGGGGTGCAATATGGTTAATTTTTCAAATGCAGCTGAAGAAATAAATATATATAAAGGTTCTGAAAAAAAGAAGACATTAATTTATAACGATAAAAAATATTTGGTTAAATTTCCAGACCCAATAAGGGAGAAAAATAAAAATATATCTTACATTAATAATGCATTTTCAGAATACTTAGGAAGTAATATATTTAAATTAGCGGGGTTTAAGACTCAAAATACATTATTAGGTACATATGTGTATAATAAAAGAGAAAAAATTGTATGTGCTTGTGAAGATTTTACTAATGAAAATAATATTTTATATGAATTTGAAAATATAGCCATAAGTACAAACCCAGATAAGAAAATAGAAACTGAGTTAATAGATATCTTAAATGTAATAGAAGAAAGTAATTCGATTAATACAAAAGAAACTAAAGAGAAATTTTGGGATATGTTTGTTGTGGATAGCTTGATTGGAAATACAGATAGACACAATGGAAATTGGGGATTTATATTAGATACAAAGACGAAGAAAATAACATTTGCACCGATATATGACTGTGGATCATGTTTAAATCAAATGCTAGATGAAAGAGAGCTAGAACATTTAAATGAAGCAGAAATAAAAAATCTTGCAATAAATTGTTATTCATGTATAAAAGAAAACGGAAGAAAAATAAATTATATGACATATATTAGTAATACCAAAAATGGAGAGTTAAATAATGCTATTTTGAGGGTTTTTCCTAAAGTTAGCATAGAAGATATAAGTAAATTTATTGAAGATATAGCATGTATTTCAGATGTTAGAAAAGATTTTTATAAAAAGATTATTAAAATTAGATATGATATACTGAAGAATGCTTATAACGAATTATTAATTAACTAAAGAATATGAAAATAAGAGTAAATTTTTAAATAGGAGAAGATTATGCAATCTTTAAAAGAGTTGTTTAAAATAGGCAATGGTCCATCTAGTTCACATACTATGGGACCAAAAAGGGCAGCTTTGATGTTTAAAGAAAAGAATTTGAATGCAGATAAGTTTAAGGTTAAGTTATATGGATCTCTTGCTTTGACTGGTAAAGGGCATTTAACAGATTACATTATTTTAGAGACTTTAAAGCCAGTAGAAACTGAAATAGAGTTTGATTCAACACTAGAATGTGAAGTTCATCCAAATACTTTAGATATAATTGCTTACGAAAATGATAAGGAAATAGACAAAATGAGGGTGTATTCTGTTGGCGGAGGAACTATAAAAGTCGAAGGAACAGATGATTATGAAATACAAGAGATATATAAACTAAATACTTTTGATGAGATAAAGGCATACTGCAATAAGAAAAATATAAATTTATATGATTATGTTTGTGAAGTAGAAGGTAAAGAAGAAATTACAAGGTATTTAAAAGAAGTTTGGAATGCTATGCAAGAAGCAATAAATAGAGGGATAAATGCACAAGGTATAATTCCTGGAAGATTAAAGCTAACAAGAAAAGCAAAAAGTATTTATGGGTTTGTTCAAGATAATGAAACTCCTGAAATGAGAAAGTGCAGATTATTAAATAGTTTTGCTTATGCTGTAAGTGAAGAAAATGCATCTGGTGGGGTAATAGTTACAGCTCCAACCTGTGGGGCGTGTGGTGTTCTTCCTGCGGTGTTATATTATATGAAGCTTGAAAATAATTATACTGATGAGAAAATAATTGAAGGCTTAGCGGTTGCAGGGTTAATTGGAAATATTGTAAAGAAAAATGCTTCTATTAGTGGTGCTGAGTGTGGCTGCCAAGCAGAAATTGGAACTGCTTGCTCAATGGCAGCAGCAGCGGCAGCTTTTCTTCTAGGGCTTGATTTAGATAGAATAGAAAATTCAGCAGAAGTTGCGATGGAACACCATTTGGGGCTTACGTGTGACCCTGTGTTTGGATATGTTCAAATTCCTTGTATTGAAAGAAATGCAGTTGCAGCCTCAAGGGCTATAGATGCAGCTTATTTATCTATGTTTTTAGGTCAGCATAAGTCTATTCCTTTTGATATGGTTGTTGAAACTATGTATGAAACTGGAAAGGATTTGCACAGTCATTATAGAGAGACGAGTGAAGGTGGGCTTGCAAAGAAGTATTGCAGAAATAAGTACTACAATAAGGAAATGAATCAGACTAAAATTTTATAAGTTATTAATATTAAAAAATATATATTATAGGAGAAAAGAATATGTTTTTTGCAGATAAAAGATTTTTATATTTGATACTTGGAGTGTTTGTTATTACTGGAATTATGGGTATGAGTACAGAGTCTTTGCTTAATTTGGTTTTGACGCTTCCTGCGGTTCTTGTTGCAATTACTTTTCATGAGTTTGCACATGCATATGCTGCAACAAAACTTGGAGATGATACTCCAATGCTTCAAAGAAGGCTTAATTTAAATCCTCTTAGTCATATGGACCCAGTGGGATTTGTTTTACTACTTTTTGCAGGCTTTGGATGGGGTAAACCTGTGCAGATTAATCCAAGAAATTTTGACCATAAGTATTCTATGGAGATGGGCGAAGCTATTGTTGCTGTTGCTGGGCCTATTATGAATTTTATACTTGCGATAGTGTTTACTTTGGTATATGCTGCTATTTATACTTTTGCACCTTCGTTTATTTTAACTCGGGGTTCGGAGCTATTGTTTGGTCTGTTTTGTCTTATATGATTATTATAAATATAGGGCTTGGGGTGTTTAATTTGATACCTCTTCCTCCTCTTGATGGGTCTAAGGTGCTTGTTAGGTTTTTGCCTTATAAGGCTAAACAGTGGTTTTTGGAGAAGGAGAATTTGTTTTATATTTTGTTTTTGATTGTTTGGATAACTGGGCTTACTTCTTATATTGTTACTCCGGCTGTTAGTGCGGTTTATGGAGGACTTGTCAAAATTGCACTTGCTTTGTTTGGGATATTCTAGGATACCTTTTGGTGGTAATATATATTTTTAAAATCACCTTCTTCATGGCTGGCGCGGGTAATCCGTATGCCTCAAAGGGCTGGCGTCGGCAATTTTAAAAATATATATTACCACCAAAAGGATGTAAGATAAAGACGAAAGTTTTTTTATAAAGAAGGGATAGGATTTTGAAAGATATTGTTGTTTTAGGAATTGAGACTAGTTGTGATGAGACGGCGGCTTCTGTTGTTAAGAATGGAAGAGAGGTGCTTTCTAATGTTGTGAATTCTCAGATAAATATACATGAAAAATTCGGTGGAGTGGTTCCTGAAATTGCTTCTAGAAAACATATTGAGGTTATTTCTCAGGTGGTTCATGAGGCTTTGTATGTCGCTGATATGACTTTTTCTGATGTTGACGTTATTTCGTGTACATATGGTCCTGGGCTTGTTCGGGGCTTTGCTTGTTGGGGTTAGTTATGCTAAGGCTTTAAGTTTTGCTTTGAAGAAACCTCTTGTTTCGGTAAATCATATTGAAGGTCATATTGCTGCAAATTATATAAATTTTAAGGAATTAGAACCAGAGTTTTTGTGCCTTGTTATATCTGGAGGGCATACTCATTTGGTTAAGGTTTCTGATTATACAAGCTTTGAAATCTTGGGCAAGACTAAGGATGATGCAGTTCGGAGAGGCTTTTGACAAGGTCGCAAGGGTTATGGATTTGAAATATCCACGGAGGACCTAAAATTGATAAGCTGGCTAAACTACGGAGAGTGTAATATAGAGCTTCCAAGAACTCATTTGGATGGGCTTAATTTTAGTTTTAGTGGGATTAAGACTGCTGTTTTGAATTTAAATCATAATAGAAAGGATATAAAAAAGGAAGATTTATGTGCAAGTTTTGAAGAAGCTGTTTCTAGTATGCTTGTGGAAAATACTAGACTTGCTATAAAGCAAAATGGTTTTGAAAAAGTTGCTCTTGCAGGTGGAGTTTCGGCAAATTCTTATATTAGAGAGAAGTTTTTAGAACTTGGAAAAGAGCTTAATGTAAAGGTTTATTTCCCTGAACTAAAGCTTTGTACTGATAATGCTGCAATGATTGCAAGCGCAGGATATTATAATTTTATATCTGGAAAGACTTCAGATATGATGCTTAATGCAGTACCTAATTTGAAAATAGGAGATTAATATGATATATGCAATAGCAGATTTACATTTATCTTTTGCAAATCCGAAACCTATGGATATTTTTGGAGATAATTGGATAAATCATGAAGAGAAGATAAAGAAAGACTGGATGGCTAAAGTTAAAAATGAAGATACAGTTTTACTTCCAGGTGATTTTTCATGGGCGATGAAGCTTGAGGATACATATAGAGATTTTGAGTATTTAAATGAGCTCCCACGGAAAGAAAATAATGTTAAAGGGAAATCATGATTATTGGTGGAATAGTTTAAAAAAGCTTAATGATTATTTGAAATTAAATAATTTTAAAAATTGTAGTTTTTTACATAATAATGCTTTTGAAGTAGAAGGAAAAGTTATTGCACGGAACTAGAGGTTGGAATTTAAATTGCCCTGATGATGAGAAATCTATTTTAGATAGAGAAGCTTTAAGGCTAGAGCTATCTATAACAAACCGGAATTAAAGAATATGGAAAAGATAAACCAATAATTGTCTGCATGCATTATCCACCAGTAACTAAAGATATATTAGAAAATTCTATTTTTATAAAAATAATGCAAAAATACAATGTACAAAAATGCATATATGGTCATTTACATGGAGAAAGCCTAAATGAAGAAGTAATAGAAGAAAAAATCGGTAAAACAGAACTTGAACTAGTAAGCTCAGACTATCTAAATTTTAAACTAAAAAAGATATAAAAACAAAAAACGGACATGTAGGGGCGGCGTCCCGCCGTCCGAGGACCACAGAGGAATACTTTCTTTGGTTCTTCGAAGAAATTACTAAAATTATAAATACAAACATAGCAAAGACGTTGGAGCAGCGGGCGACGGGACGACGCTCCTACGCCTTGAATGGAAATTCTTCTTTGGCATTCAAAAAAATAAAAAATTAAGGAAGTGAAATAAAAATAAAAGGAAAAATAATAAGAAATATATCTAATATATACATAATAAGCAGCAATGAAAAAGAGTACAAAGGAACAGCACGTGGCAAAATGAAACTAGATGAAGAAAAACCATCAGTAGGCGATGATGTAGAATTTGAAATTACAGAAGATAATCAGGCTGTTATAACTAAAATTTTGGAAAGAAAAAATTTCCTAAAAAGACCAAAGGTAAGTAACATTTCTCAGATAATTTTTGTGGTATCTGCCAAAATGCCAAAAACGAATTTCCTAAATTTAGATAAATTATTAGCTTTTGCAGAATTTTTGGGGATAAAGTCAGTTATAGTTATAAATAAAAAAGATTTAGACAAAGTAGAGGCAAATAGAATTGCTAGTATTTATTCAAAAGTTGGGTATAGAGTAATACAAACAAATGCTGAAAATGGAGATGGAATAGAAGAAATTAAAAAAATCTTAAAATCAAATACAAGTGTACTTAGCCGGAAATTCAGGAGTGCGGAAAGTCAACTATAACAAATAAAATTTTAAAAAATACTTTTGTAAAAACAGGAGAGATAAGTAAAAAGAATAAAAGAGGTAAAAATACAACAACAGAAATTAGTTTATATGAAATCGAAGAAGATACATATTTACTAGATACACCAGGGTTTCAAACAATAGATATATTTGAAATCCAGACAAAAGATTTGGCTAAGTATTTTATAGATTTTAGAGACTATATTGATAAATGTGATTTTTTAGACTGCACACATATAAAAGAAGAAAAATGTAGAGTAAAAGAAGCAGTGTTAAATGGAAATATAGAAAATGCAAGATATGAAAATTATATAAAAATATATGATGAATTAAAAGATAAGGAGGAACACAAATGGTAGAGATATCAACTTCTATATTGAGTATAGAAAAAGAAAATGCAAGTAAAATTATATATGGGTTAGAGGTGGCTCATACAGATTATTTTCATATAGATGTAATGGATGGAAAGTTTGTAAAAAAAGATACAACTGAAATTATGAAAGAATATACAAACATGGTAAAGCAAATATCTAATATTCCGCTTGATGTTCATTTTATGGTAGAAGATGTAAAAGGGTTTATAGATGAATATGCAGGGTTTAAACCTAATATTATTACATTCCATATAGAAGCATTAAAAAGTGAAGATGAAGTAAAAAATATAATTAATATGATAAAAGATGTAGGAGCAAAGGTTCGGAATTGCACTTAGCCCTAACACAAAAATAGAAGAGGTATACAAATTTTTACCATATATACATATGTGCTTAGTTATGACAGTAGAGCCAGGTCTTGGAGGACAAAAACTTATTCCAGAAACTTTAGATAAAGTAAAGTTATTAAAAAAATATATAGATGAAAATAATCTTGAAATTGATATAGAAGTAGATGGAGGAATTAAACCAGAAAATATTGAAGATGCCAAAAATGCTGGCGCAAACATTTTTGTTGTAGGTACAGCAGTGGTTAAAAGCGATAATATAGAAGAAACAATAGATACACTAAGAGGATAAATGTATTCTTAGGAAGGAATTCTTGTGGAAAATGAAAATTGAAATAGAGGGCGAAATTGAAACAATTATATATTGCAATGAAATGAATTCATATACTGTCGCAAGACTAATTACAGAGGATGATGTAATTACAATTGTAGGCTTTTTGCCATTTGTAAATATAGGAGACACAATAGTAGTTACACGGAGAGTTTGTTACACATAAAGATTATGGAGAACAATTTAAAGTAGATACTTTCAAAAAAGAAATGCCCAAAACATTAGAAGGTTTAGAAAGATATTTAGGAGGAGGCAGCATAAAATGGGTAGGACCTAAAACTGCCGAAAAAATTATAAAAACATTTGGAGAAGATACAATATTTGTTTTAGAAAAAGAGCCTAATAAACTTACAAAAATTAAGGGAATAACAGAAGAAAAAGCAAATGATATTTCAGAAAGTTTTATACAAAATAAAGAACTTTGGAAAATTGTTGATTTTTTAGATGAAATAGGCATAGCTTCAAGTTATGCCAAAAAAGTGTATGAATTATATGGAGTAAACGCAGTAGAAGAAATAAAAAGTGACCCATACAGATTAATTGATGTTGTAAGAGGAATTAGCTTTAAAGTTATAGATGAAGCAGCTTTAAAAATTGGGGTAAATCAAGATGATGAACAAAGAATTACATATGGAATAAAATATGGTCTAATTCTTAGTACATATAATCGGACATACATGTGTTGTTAAACAAAATTTACTTGATTTTACATCATCACTTCTTCAAATTTCTGAAAGCACAATAGGTATATTTTTAAATCAATTAAAGGCAAAAGGAATAATAAAAATTGAAGAAAGAGATGAAGAAGAGTGGGTGTATCTACAAGAAATGTATGATGCAGAAATGTTTGTTGCAGCAAAATTACTAAGGCTTGATAATGTAAAAAATAGAAAGCAAATTGCAAATATAAAAGATAAATTAGAAAAACAAGAACTTTTAAGTGGAGTAGAATTATCAGATAAGCAAAGACAGGCAGTTTATTCTGTTAGCAAAAATAATGTATGTGTAATAACAGGAGGCCCACGGAACAGGTAAAACTACTATTATTAAAAGCATAATAGAGTTGTATAAAAAAGAAGGAAAAAAGGTAGTTTTGTGTGCACCAACTCGGAAGAGCAGCAAAGAAAATGGCAGAGACAACAGGAGAAGATGCTAAAACTTTACATAGATTATTACAAATAGGTAAAATAAGTGATGCAAATTATATTAACGAGAATATTGATATAGAACCAATTGATGCAGATGTAATTATAGTCGATGAGGTTTCTATGATAGACTTAAGCCTTATGAATTATTTATTAAAAGGAGTGTATGAAGGAACAAAACTAGTTTTGGTAGGAGATGTAGACCAACTTCCATCAGTTGGACCACGGAAGTGTTTTAAAAGATATTATTGCATCAGAAAGAATAACAGTAATAACTTTAGATAAAATTTTTAGACAAGCTGCAGAATCTAAAATAATATTAAATGCACATAAAGTAAATTCAGGAGAAGATTTTGTTCAAGATAATAATCAAGAGTTAAAAAAAGACTTCTTTTTTGTACAAGAGGGAAACGGAGAAAAGATAGTAAATTTTGTACTTTCTTTATTAAAAGATGGACTAAAAAAATTTGAAAATTATGAAGATTTTAAAAGCATTCAAATAATAACACCAAGTAAAAAGGGGTTAGTTCGGAACAAAAGAGCTAAATAAAAAAGTACAAGAACTAATCAATGGAAGTAAAATTTCAAAAAAAGAAAAAGGAATACGGTCAAACTATATTTAGAGAAGGCGACAGTGTAATGCAAATGAAAAATAACTATGATATAGAATGGGAACAAGATGGAGAAATTGGAACACGGAATATTTAACCGGAGAGATGGGAAAGATTGTAAAAATAAGCAATTTAACAGAAACAATAGAAGTATCTTTTGATGGAAAAAATGCAGAATACTCATTCCAAGAATTAGACCAAATAGAGCATTCATATGCAATAACAGTGCATAAATCTCAAGGAAGTGAGTTTGATGTAGTAATACTACCAGTTGTAAGGTCAGCGCCAATGCTACTTACAAGAAACTTGCTATATACAGGAATAACAAGAGCAAAAAAACTACTTATAATAGTTCGGAAGCAAAGATGTGGTAAGTTTTATGATAAAAAATACAGATGCAAAAGTAAGAAATACTGGGCTTGAGTATAAAATGAGAGGAATTTAATTGTATTTATTATATGATTTTGATATAATAAATGTATATAATTTAAAGAAAGGAGAATACAATTATGAAAAAAGTTCAAATACAGACAATTAAAGATGTAATTAAAATGACACCAAGACTTAATATAGAATGTTTAAATTCTATTAAAATTTTAATGGAAAAAGCAATTGATTCAGAACTTTTAAGGCTAGAACCAACAGTTGTTTTAGAAAATATGGATATTACTGAAAAAGTAATGTATCTAGATTATTTAACTGAAAGTGAAAGTGAAAGAAAAAAAGAATTAAAAAATGCAGTCCCATTTGAAGAAGTTCTAAAAAGGGAGGGGCTAACATATGAAGATTTACAAAATAAAGATTAGACCAAAAGCTATAAAATTTATTGAAAAACAAGATAAACTACAAAGAAAAAGGATATATGAAGCGATTTACAACCTACCAAATGGAGATGTAAAGAAAATGGTGGGTTGTAAAAATGAATATAGATTAAGAGTAGGAGACTATCGAATTATCTATGAAATGAATAATCAAAATGAGATTATAATTCTCATAACGAAGGTAAATAATAGAGGACAAATTTATAAATCGTAAAATTTTAAAATCTAAAAAAATAAACTCTAAATAATTTTTATTTCAAATAGAGTTTAAATTACCAAAAAAGTAAAAAAAAAATTAAATAAAAGGAGAAAATCTTGAATATATTAGAAAAGTTTTTAGACGTGATTTTTCCGCCCGTTTGTGGATTTTGTGGGAGAATTTGCCAAGATTATTTTTGTGGTAGCTGCAAAGAAAAATTTGAGAATAAATTTATTTATAAAGTAGATAATTACAAAGATAAATATTTTAATGAACATATATATGTAGCAGAATATGAAGATGTAAGAAAACAAATTTTATCTTACAAATTTAATGGCAAATCATACATGTACAAAACTTTTGCTAAAATTATATTAAAATCACAAAAAATATGCGACATTTTAAAAAGTTGTGATATAATAGTGCCAGTACCTGTACATAAAAAAAGAAGAAAAGAAAGAGGATATGACCAAAGTGTACTAATATCAAAAGAAATTTCAAATAATTTGATAAATTTAGAGTATGCTTATGCATTAAAAAAAATAAAAAATAATACAAGACAAAGCTTACTAAATAAAAATGAACGCGTTTTCAATGTCAAAAATGCATATGAAATTCAAAATTGCGAAAGAATAAAGAATAAAAGAGTAATACTTTTTGATGACATATTTACAACGGGAAATACATTAAACGAGTGTAGCAGAATATTAAAACAAAGTGGAGCAAAATACATAATAGTTCTAAGCTTAGCAAAACAGCCAAAGAATAAAGAAACAAAGGAGTAATATATGGAAGAATTAGTTGAAAGTATATTAGATTATGTAAGAGCAGATTATACAGATTATGCAGTTATGATAAATCGGAGAGTGGGGAAGTGGAAAAACCTACTTTTGGAACAATAAAGTAAGAAACAAAATTGAGTCTATGAAATTAAATCGGAAAATCTTATACCACAATATATATGTCTTTATATCGGAATATCAAATCTGGAAGAAATCAGTAAAAAAATATTTATAGAAACTACTCAGCTTATGGATAAAAACTTAAAAAAGTTTATGGAGGCAAATGATGTAACAAAAGTTCCAGAATATGCTAAAACTGGAATAGATATGGCAAATCTTTTTGGAGTTACCCAAAATGGAGATAGAGTAGATTATTCAGACTTTTTTTCAACAGAAGATAAAGTCTTGTGTTTTGATGACTTAGAAAGAGCAAATGTAGACGTTATAGATATTTTAGGATATATAAATAACTTTGTAGAACATGACCATATAAAAACAATTATAATATGTAATGAAAAAGAATTATCTACAAAATTAAAAAGTACAAACCTAGAAATGAAAACATTTATTGCAACATATATACTAGATAAAGAAAATGATTTAACACAAGTAACAGATAAACCTATGGTAGAAAAAATACAAGATAAAATAGAGTATGTATTTGATAAAGCAAATGATTACGAAAGAATAAAAGAAAAACTAATTGGAGAAACCTTTGAATATCAACCCAAATTTGATTATATAATAAATGGGCTTCTTATGAGATATGAAACAAACCCAGACTTAATAAGATTTTTAAGAGAATCCACAGGACTTATTATAACTACATTTAATAAAAGTGGAACAAGAAACCTAAGAATTTTAAAACACGCATTAAATGACTTCAAAAAGATATATGAAATGGTTAACAAAAACTATCCAAATACAAATAGTAGAGTTTTGCAAACAATGTTAATATTTACAATAGCAGTATCTTTCGAAATAAAAGCACGGAAAAATTACAAAAGATAAATTTGTTAATATATCAAACAACGAAGAATACAAATCTATACTTGTTTCTTCAAGAGTTCTTATGGATAATAGACAATTTTATATAAAAGAATTTGATAATACCTATTATTATAACTTTAAATCAGAATATAGATTCTTCAAATTCATAGAAATATATGTAAGAACAAGAATATTTGATATGAAGACTTTCAAAAAAGATATGGAAATGATTATAAGCACAGTAGATAGGTCAAACTTGCCAGGTTATAAAAGACTACTTACAGAAGAATATTGGAAAATTAGTGATGATGATTTTAATCCAATTATTGATGAAATATTAGAAGATGTCAGAACAGGAAAAACAAGTTTAATAGAAAATGTAAAATTATTCATATATTTTGATTACTTAATAGACAAAGGGCTTATAAAGCATGATATGAGAACAGTAAAAAATATTTTTATAAATGGAATGAATATATCTTCACTTGTTTCAAGCTATTGTGATAATGTAGAAGAAGAACTAGATACAATAGGAATGGGCGAGCCATCAGCAGATGTAGAAGACATTTTAAGACATTTCTATAACCTAAATTCTAAACTAGAAGATAGAATGTACATTGAAATGGCAGATGATATATTTAAATGCATACCTATGAAAATGGAAGTATTTTACGAAAGATTTGATAGAGAATGCATGAATATTCCAATATTTAAATATTACGATGTATATCAAACATTTCAAAGATTATCTTGTGCAAGTAATGAAGATATAGTTACAATAAAAGAAAAACTATTAAATAGAGCAGAATTATTTACAAAAGAAATAGAACCTGAAATGAAGAATATAGGGCAATTAAAACAAATAATAGATGATTACACAAAAGACAAAGAAAACAGTATAAAATTAGTTATGCTAAAAGATTTTTCAAACGATTTAGGAAAAATACTTGAAAAATATGAATAAGAATTGACAATTTGTAATACTGTGTAGTACAATTATTATAATAAGGAGTTGATTTTAATGACTATTTCAGTAAGATTAAATGAAAAGGATACAGAACTAATAAAGGCTTATGCAGATATGAATAATATATCTTTGTCAGATTTAATTAGAAATGCAGTATTAGAAAAAATAGAAGATGAATACGATTTAGAATGCTATGAAAAGGCAATAAAAGAATATAAGAAAAATCCGAAAACATACACATTAAAAGAGGTAAAAGAGGAGTTGGAATTATAGTGAAATATAAAGTCACACTTACAGAGAAGGCAAAAAAACAGTTAAAGAAGTTAGATAAACATATAGCAGCATTAATAATTCGGATGGTTGGAAAAAAATATTGAAGGGTCTACAAACCCAAGAAGCCGTGGGAAAAGTTTAATAGGAGATAAATCAGGGTGTTGGAGATACAGAATAGGAGAATATAGAGTCATATGCGAAATACAAGATGATAAAGTTATAATTTTAGTATTAGAAATAGGACATAGAAAAGAAATATATGAATAAAATTTTAATATGAGTTTTGATTTAGGGGAGAGTTTATGAACAAAGAGTTAGAAGAATTTAATAATAGCCTAATAGGAAAAAGCGTTGCAATTATTGGACTTGGAGTAAGTAATATTCCATTATTAAAATATATGAATAAAAGAGGGGCTAAGGTAACAGTATTTGATAATAGAGATGCAATAGATATTCCAAAAGAGATACTAGATGAAGTAAGTAGATATGATATGAAATATTTTTTTGGAAAAGATAGTCTTAGTAATTTACATGGTTTTGATGTTATTTTTAGGTCACCTAGCTGTATGCCAACTTTAAAAGAATTAGTAGAAGAAGAAAAAAGAGGAGCAGTTGTTACATCAGAAATAGAAATGCTTATGAAAATGTGCAAAGGCACAATAATTGGAGTTACAGGAAGTGACGGAAAAACAACAACAACTTCACTAATATATGAGATATTGAAAACAGCAGGATATAACTGTTATCTGGGAGGAAATATAGGAACTCCGTTATTTACAAAGTTAGCAGAAATGCGGGGAAGAAGACTATATTGTTTTAGAATTAAGTAGTTTTCAACTTATGAATATGAAAATATCTCCTAAAATATCAGTTATAACAAATGTTTCACCAAACCATTTGAATATACATAGTTCATATGAAGAGTATATAGAGGCAAAGAAAAATATATTTAAGAACCAAAAAGAAGATGACATAGTAGTACTAAATTATGATAATGAAATCACAAGAAAATGTGAAAAAGAAGCCATAGGAAAAGTAAAATTTTTCAGTAGCAAAACAAAGCTTGATGATGGGATTATAGTAGATGGAAATGTGATAAAAGAATGTAAAGATAGAGTAAGAAGACATATATTAAATACAGAAGATATACATTTAAGAGGAATGCATAACTACGAAAATATATGTGCTGCAATAGCTGCAACAAGTACTTTAGTTGATATAGATACCCAAATAAAAGCTATAAAAGAGTTTACTCGGAGTTGAACACAGAATAGAATTTGTAAGAGAAATTGAAGGGGTAAAATGGTATAATGATTCAATAGGAACAAGCCCTACAAGAACAATGGCTGGGTTAAATTCATTTAGTGAAAAAATAGTACTAATTGCAGGAGGATATGACAAGCACTTAGATTATACGCCACTTGCAAAACCTATTTTAGACAATGTAAAATCATTAGTACTTATGGGTCAAACAGCAGAAAAAATCTTTATTGCAGTAAAAGAAGAAAGCGAAAATCAAGGAAAAAAGATAGATACATGCATGTGTGAAACTCTAGAAGAAGCGGTAAGACTTGCAAAGAAAGCAGCTGAGCCTCGGAGAAGTAGTTTTGTTTTCTCCAGCAAGTGCAAGTTTTGATATGTTTAAAAATTTTGCTCAAAGAGGGGAAAAATTTAAAGAGATAGTAAATAATATTTAGCACAAAAATAAAGCTTCCTGAATATATATAAAATATATAAAGGAGGCTATTTTTATGTATAATAGTTATGAAGAATATATGCAAAATATTCTTGGAGTAAATATGCCAAATACATATATGCAAGGAGATACTGCAAATTATTACTATGAATCAAGAATGCAAGAAGCAAATTTATCAGATGTAAATAAGTTATATCCAGAGATATACGGCATAATTTACCCAATGATACAAAGAGCATGCTCAAGAGGAAACATAGGAATTATAAATGAGGCTAGAATAAATGAAATGGTAGAAGAAGTATATAATGCAATAGAACCAGGAGATGATATGCTACAAGGAAGAGAAACAAATAACCAAAGAAATACAGATACAAAAAATAGAGGAGAAAGAGAAACAAGAAGACCAAATAACAACAATTACTTATTAAGAGATTTAATAAGAATACTTATAATAAGAGAACTACTAGGAGGAGGCATGCAAGGAGGAATGCCAAGACCACCTATGGGAGGAGTGCCAGGAGCTAGTGGAAGACCACCTATAATTAGACCAGGATACATGGGGATGTATTAAATAAATATTAAAAAATAGTATTGACTTTCTATATTGTGTATGGGTATAATAAAATATATTTAAGTAAAAAGAAAAAAGGAAAAAATAAAATGAAGACGAAAGCTAGAACCTTAGGCGCTGTACACACACACACACACACACACACACACAGGTAGTTTAAAGGATTATTTAAGTTATAAAAAAAATAGATATAAAAAATATAAAGGCACATGAGCTTTATATGTCTTTTTGTAATTCAACAAAAAGAGTATAAAGTAAACATGTGTCTTTTTGGCGTTATCTTAGGTATTTGCTTTTCAAATATAATCTAAGCCCAAAACAATATTTTAATATAAAAAAATAAATAAAAAAATCAAAGGAGGAACAAAAATGAAACAAAGTGAAAAGAGAATGATAGCAATATTAATAGCTATTACAGTGGTAGTTATCGCCATAGTAATGATAACAAAAGGAAATAAAAAAGGAAATATAGAAGAAACACAAGGAGGAGAAAATACAGTAAAAGAAGAATTTGTAGAAAGATTAGAAGATGGGACAAGGCTAAATACAAGTAACAAACTACAAGAAACAAAAATAATAGACGGAATGGAAATAAGTGGAATACAGCTAACAGAAAAAGACAATGTAAGTATAATACTAGGAACTGTAACAAATAAAACCAAAGAAACCAAAGGAGGATACCCAGTAGATGTTAAAATAGTAGATAAAAAAGGAGAAGAGATAATAACAATATCAGCAATAATAGGAGAACTAGCACCAGGGGAAAGTAGTCAATTTAGTACAAGTGCAACGTTTGATTATGCCAATGCCTATGACTTTGTAATAACTAGAAAATAGAAGAAAAAAGAAAGGAAATAGAAGGCATGGAAAAACAAAGAATAACTAAAGTAGAAAATAGACCAAAAGAACGAGGTTTAACATTAATAGCCTTACTAATATCAATAATAGTTCTAATAATACTAACGTCAGTAACAATAATAGTAGTAGTAAACGGAGAAATAGGAAATAAAACAACAGTAGCAGTAATAGAAACCAAAAAACAAGAATATAGAGAAGGACTAGAAATAATACATGGAGATGTAATAACAGATGATCCCATGAATATACCACAAGGAAAAGAATATATAGATGAATATGAAAAGAAAGTAAAGGTAGATAAAAGATTTGAAGAAGCAAGAATAATAAGAAAAGATGAAGTAACAATATATGTAATAACAAAAGAAAAATTCGTATACAAAATAACAAAAGAAAAAGTAGAATATATAGGAACAGAAGGAGAGGTACAACCACCTGACTTAAAAGAGGGAGATATAAAATTTATAGCAATACCAAGTAAATGGACAAATGGAAATGTAACAGTAGAAATAAGACAAGAAATAGAAGTAGAAATAGGAGAGTGTAAATTACAATACTCAAAAGATGGAAATAGTTGGGAAAATTACACAGAGAAATTTGAAGTAGAAACAAATGGACCAATATATGTAAGATTAATAAATACAATAGGAAATGTAGGCTCATACGCAACAGGAAATATAGAAAATATAGACAAGCTGCCACCGAATACATTTACACCAATAGGTACAGTAACAACAAATAGTATAACCCTAACAGGAAGCACAACAGACCAAGCAAAAACAGCAGCAAATGGAAGTAGTGGAATAGCCAAATACTATTTTAGTATAGACAATGGAGCAACATGGGTACCAGAAGAGGGACAAACAGGAACAAGTTACACATTTACAGGATTAACGCAAAATAAAGCATACAGCTTAAAAATGAAAGCAGTAGATAATGCAGGAAATGAAACAATAACAGGAACAATAACAAAAACAACAGGTACAGTAACTGGACTAACCACAGGAGGAAATGTAACATTTACATATAACCCAAGTGGATGGACCAAAGGAAACGTAAATGTAAGCATATCAACAACAGTAACGGGATACACATTGCAATATTCAAAAGACGGAAGCAATTGGACAAATTATACAGGAGCAGTAGAGATGACACAAAATGGAAGTATATATGCAAGAGTAAAAGACAACACAAATCAAGGAGGAAGTTATGCAACAGGAAATGTAACAAACATAGACAAACTGCCACCGAATACATTTACACCAACAGGGACAGTAACAACGAATAGCATAACCCTAACAGGAAGCACAACAGACCAAGCAAGAACAGCAACAAATGGAAGTAGTGGAATAGCCAAATATTACTTTAGTAACAACAATGGCTCAAGTTGGGTACCAACAAATGGGCAAACAGGAACAAGTTACACATTTACAGGATTAACGCAAAATAAAGCATACAGCTTAAAAATGAAAGCAGTAGATAATGCAGGAAATGAAACAATAACAGGAACAATAA
>CANSWM010000018.1 GCA_947650745.1 uncultured Clostridium sp.
AGTGCAGAATGAAGTCTTGCTATATTTCCTGTAAGATAATAAAATCCATTTCCTGCCACATCTCTTGCAGAGTCTAAATCTATTCCTGAAAAGCTTTCCATTATTTCAGCATGATATGGTATTTCAAAATCTGGAACAATTGGCTCTCCATACTTTTGAACTTCTACGTTTTCATTATCATCTTTTCCCACTGGAACACTTTCGTGCATGATATTTGGAATTTTCATCATTATTTCTTTTATTTGTTGTTTATATTCTTCTTCTAATTTTTCTATTTCTATAAGCTCATCATTTATCTTTTTTACTTCTAATTTTATATTTTCTGCTTCTTTACTTTTACCTTCACGCATAAGAGAGCCTATACTATCACTTAATTTATTACGATTTGCTCTTAAAGTATCTCCTTTTTGTGCAGTTTCGCGGCTTATTTTATCTAATTCTAATACTTTATCTACAAGCTCTAACTTATTATTTTGAAATTTCTTTTTAATATTTTCCTTGACAAGTTCAGGGTTTTCTCTAATTAATTTTATATCTATCATAATTTATTTCCCCTTTTTTATACAAAATTTATGTTATAAGTCTATCACGTTTTACTCTACTTTGCAAGAAATTTTATAAAAAAGAACTTTTTGGAACTGTCCCCAAAAGTTTCTATATACACAAATCTTTTATATTTATGACCCTTGCATCTAAGTCTTTATAAAAACTGCTTTCATGTGATACTAATATAATTGTTCCTTTAAAGTCTTTTATTGCTTTTTTTAGTTCTTCTTTTGTGTCTTCATCTAAATGATTTGTTGGTTCATCTAATATTAGTACATTGCATGGTTTTAGCACTAACTTGCAAAGTTTAACTTTTGACTGTTCTCCTCCGCTTAGTGTTCTTATTTCTTGCATAACATGTTCTTTTTTTATTGCGCAGTCTGCTAAATATTTTCTAACTTGCTTTACTGTTAATTGTGGATATTCTCTTGAAATAATATCTAGTGGAATGTCTTCCTCATTTTCCCATTTTAAGTCTTGTTCATAATATCCTATACTTTTTATTGTATCTGAAAATCTATATTCTCCTGCAAGTGGATTTATTTCTCCCATTAGTGTTTTTAAAAGTGTAGATTTTCCTATTCCATTAAACCCTGTAATAACTATTCTTTCCCCATTTTTTATTTCAAACTTCATTTTAGGTAAAAGAGAATAATAATATCCGTACTTCTAAATTTTTTACTTCTAGTATTACTTGGGCTGTTGTTTCTATACTGCTAAATCTAAAATGGGGTTTAGATGTAAATTGTGGCTTTTCTATTATTTCCATTTTATCTAGTTTCTTTTCCCTACTTTTAGCCATTTTTGCAGTAGAAGCTCTTACTTTATTTTTTGCAATATAATCTTCTAGTTTCTTTATTTCTTTTTGCTGAGATTCATAGTTTCTAATATATTCTTCTCTTTGTACGCCTTTTTGTTTAAGAAAACTAGAATAACTCCCTTTATATTTCTTTATTTTATTAAATTCAATATCACAAATACAAGTTGTAACTTTTTCTAAAAAATCAAAATCGTGTGATACAATTATAAAAGCTCCCTCAAAAGTTACTAAATATTCTGAAAGCCACTCTACATGTTCTTTATCTAAAAAATTAGTTGGCTCATCTAAAACTAACACATCTAATTTTTGAAGTAGCAATTTTGCAAGTATTACCTTTGCTCTTTGCCCTCCACTTAAGTTTTTTAAATTTGTTTCTAATCCCATTGCTGTTATTCCAAGTCCACTTGCAACCTTTTTTATTCTGCTTTCAATTTCATAAAATCCATTTTTATCTAAAGCTTCTTGATATTTTGATACTTTATTTATTATTTCATCTGTATATTCTTCTGCCATTTTTGCATATAGGTCATTTAGCTTTTTTTCTAATTCATATAAATTTGAAAAAGCCGTTTTTAAATAATTAAAAATTGTTTGCTCTTTATCTACAATTGCATATTGGTCTAAGTGTCCTATTGTAGCTCCATTTTGCCATTTTATGCTTCCCTTATCTGGCAATAATTCTTTTAATAATAATTTTATTAGTGTACTTTTCCCTGTTCCATTTTGCCCTACAATTCCCATATGTTCACCTTTATATAACTCAAAAGATGAATCTTTATATAATACTTTTTCTGCAAAAGAATGAGATAAGTTTTCTACTTCTAATAGTGCCATTTTCTTTCCTCATTTTCTAACTTTCATTTTTTCTTTACTGCAAGCATTCTTAAAGCATTGATTATTGCAATTATTGAAACACCTACATCTGCAAATACTGCTTCCCACATTGTAGATATTCCAATTGCAGTTAATATTAGAACTGCAATTTTTACAAAAATTGCAAATATTATGTTTTCTCTAACAATTCTCATTGTCTTTTTAGATAGATTTATTGTATTAACAATTTTTGATGGTTCATCTGTCATAATTACAATATCTGCTGCTTCTATTGCTGCATCTGAGCCAAGCCCTCCCATTGCAATTCCTATATCAGACATAGCAAGAACTGGTGCATCGTTTATTCCATCTCCTACAAATGCTAATTTTCTATTTTCGCTTTTTGATTTTAATAGTTCTTCTACTTTTTCTACTTTTCCATCTGGTAATAGTTCTGTATATACTTTATCTATTTTAAGTTTTGCTGCAACATCTTCTCCTACTTTTCTTCTATCTCCTGTTAACATTACAGTTTGTTTTACACCACTTCTTTTTAAATTTTGAATTACATTATATGCATCGTTTTTAATTTTATCTGAAATTAGTATATACCCAGCATACTCCTTATCTACTGCTATATATACAATTGTTCCTATGTCTTGGCATTTTTCAAATTTTATTTTTTGTGTGTTCATTAATTTTTCATTTCCAAGTAGTACTTCTTTTGTTTCAATATTTACCTTTAATCCTTGCCCTGATATTTCTTCTACATTTTTAACTTTTGTTTCGTCTATTTCTTTTCCATATGCTTGTTTTATTGATTTTGCAATAGGGTGGTTTGAATAATTTTCACCATATGCTGCAATTTCTAATATGTCATCATCTGTCATGTTTATGGCATTTATTTTTTGTACCTCAAATACGCCCCCTGTTAAAGTTCCTGTTTTATCAAATACTACTATCTCTGTTTTTGATAAAGCTTCTAAGTAATTACTTCCCTTTACTAATACTCCAATTTTTGAAGCTCCGCCTATCCCTCCAAAAAAGCTTAGAGGTATTGATATTACAAGTGCGCAAGGGCATGATACTACTAAAAATGATAACGCTCTATAAGCCCATTCTAAAAAGTTTTCCCCTTGTATAAAAACTGGCGGAATAACTGCCAAAACAGCTGCAACAACTACAACTATTGGTGTATAGTATTTTGCAAATTTTGTTATAAAATTTTCTGATTTTGATTTTTTATTACTTGCATTTTGAACTAAATCTAATATTTTACTTACTGTTGATTCTCCAAATTCTTTTGTTACTTCAATTTTTAAGTTTCCATTTAGATTTATTGTTCCACTTAATATTTCGTCTCCTTCTTCAACTTTTCTTGGCACGCTTTCTCCTGTTAATGCTTTTGTATCAAGCATAGAAATTCCTTCTATAACTTTTCCATCTAGTGGAACTTTCTCTCCTGGTTTTACTATTATATTTTCTCCTATTTTAACTTCATCTGGGCTGATTTTCTCTAGGTTTTCGTTTCTATATACATTAGCATAATCTGGTCTAATGTTCATAAGGCTTAATATTGATTTTCTTGATTTATCTACTGCATAACTTTGAAAAAGTTCTCCTATCTGATAAAATAGCATAACAGCAGTTGCCTCTGGAAATTCTTTAATAAGTAATGCTCCAATTGTTGCAACTGACATTAAAAAATTTTCATCAAAAACTTTTCCTCTAAAAATATTTCTTATGGCTTTTTTTAATATTCCAAACCCGAACAATAAGATAACTTATTATAAATATTATTGTATTTATCAATTCATTGTTAAATTTAACTAGTATAGCAATTAAATATAAACATATTGCTATAACAATTAAAAATGCTTTTTTTCTCATAACTTATACTCTCTTTTCTTCAAATAAAATACTAAATTTCTTCTATTTTAACATCAGGTTCTTCATGTTTTATTGTTTTTATTAGCTTTTTTATTATTTCTTCTTTTTTACCTTCTTCGTATTCTATTTCCATTCTTTCTGTCATAAAACTAATACTTACATTTGTTATTTCATCTATCTTTTCTATCTTTCTTTCTAATTCTGCTGCACAATTTGCACAGTCTATTCCTTTAATGTTAAATCTACTTTTCATTTTACTTCCTCCTAAATAATTATTTTTTATGTTCTATATGTTTTGTACCTATTTCAAATACTTCTTTTACGTGCTCATCATCTAACATATAAAAAACTTCTTTTCCTACTTTTGTGCACTTTACTATTCCACTTCTTCTTAATGTTCCAAGTTGATGTGATATAGATGATTTGCTCATGTTTAATACATTTGCAATATCGCACACGCACATTTCATTTTGGTCTAAAGCAAATAATATTTTTACTCTTGTTGTATCTCCCAAAATTTTAAAAAATTCTGCAAGCTTATTAAATAAGTCCTCGTCTGGCATGTTTTTTATTGTTCTTCTTACCAATTCCTCATGTATAACATTACAGTCACATATAAATTCATTCTTTGACATTGGTACCTCCTAATATTATATTATGATAATAATTGAGTAATTGTTCAACTTTTAATCTTATTATAGTTGAACAATTACTCAATTGTCAATAGTTTTTATCAAATTACCTGCATTATCTTTACTCAATGCAAAACGACTCAGGGAGCATACGTCACCTGAGCCGTTTTGTTTTGCAAAGCAGGCAAAATACCACCTGCCTTGCGTTGTTAGAACATATGTAATGAACATCGGCATTATAAGTATATCTCTTTTTATGTAAATTGTCAAGACTTTTTCCCATTTTTTTACAAAATCTATACTTATCTTTTATTATTAACCACTAAAATTCCAAAATAGTGTGTATATATAATTAAATATGCAATTGATACTAGAAATCCTGCTAATACATCACTTGTATAATGCACACCTAAGTAAATTCTACTAGCTCCTATTATAACTATAAGAGATGATAAAGCTATTATTAAACTATATTTTACATACTTGTTTTTTATATATTTGTATATTAGATATACTAAAAATCCATAAAACGCCATACTTACCATTGAATGTCCTGATGGGAAACTAAACCCAGTATCATCTATTATTCTGTGTTCTATTGGTCTTGTTCTTTGCAGTATATTTTTTAATACTATATTTAAAATTGTAGCAATTATTAAATTAAGAGTTATTCCTAATCCTATCTTTTTATTTTTAATTACTATCAGTAAAATTACTGTTATTGTAATTAAACAGGTTGCTCCTCCAAGGTGTGTTATGAATTTTGCAACTGGTGTTATGCTATCAGATATTAAATATGTTTTTATCAAATTATACCCTGCTGTATCAAACCATTCTATTTCTTTATCTAGAACATTTTCTACAAATATTAAAAATAATATTATACTAAAAACTAAAAGAATCCATTTCCAGTTTTTCTTTACAATTTCTAACACTTTCATAAGTTGCTCCTTATATACTAAATAACATAAACATATAAAATGCATAAGTTATTAGATAAATTATGCCGTTAGGTCTATTCATTTCATTTTTAGGTGGTATTTTTGGGAACAACGCAAGTAACATTATTCCTGATACTAAAACAGCACTTTCTATATTATATGTTTTATTATAAATAATAGGATTTATAAATGCTGAGATTCCAATTATAAGTAGCATGTTGAATATATTAGACCCTATTATATTTCCTATTGCAATATCACTATTTCCTTTTATTGCTGCTGTTACACTTGTTACAAGTTCAGGAAGACTTGTTCCTATCGCAAGAATTGTTAAGCTAATAATTTTTTCACTTATTGCAAATTCATTTGCAATTTCTACTGCATTATCAACTGTTAAATCTCCTCCAAATTTTAATCCAATTATTCCTAAGATGATAAATATTATATTTTTTAGAAGTGGTATATTTTCTTCAGTTTTTATTTCTTCGGTTTGTGTTTTACCTTTACTATCAAACTTTTCTCCCTTCATTCCCATTAATATTGTATATATTATAAATCCTACAAACAATGCAATTAGAATAAGTGCTTCAGCCCTTGATATTCCTTCTGCTGTATTGCACATAACCATAAATATAATTGTAAAAACTAAGCACATTGGTATTTCAATTAGTCTTGTTTCCCTTTGAAATTTTATTGGTCTTATAACTGTTGATAAACCTAAAATTAAAAGCAAATTACATACATTACTTCCAATTACATTTCCCATTGCCATATCAGAATATCCTTCTAAAGCAGAAGCTGTACTTACAAATAGTTCTGGCATGGATGTTCCTATTGATACAATTGTAAGTCCTATTATTATTTCTGGAATATGAAATTTTTTTGCAATAGCACTTGCTCCATCTACTAAAAAATCAGCACCTTTTATAAGCAGGGCAAATCCTAATATAATTAGGCAAACTGACACTATCATTATTTTTCCAACCTTTCATTTTCAATATAAATACAAAATAAAAGAAACTTATCTGCAATTTGTATTTGCAAACAAGTCTCATTATTTAAAATAAAGCCAGATATTTCTATCAGTGTTGTTGACTTTATTACATATTTCTATGCTAATTACTCCCTTATTCTTTGGTTATTATATAATAGCCTTGGCTCGTTTGCAAGAGTTTTAGCAAAATTTTTAATCTAATAATATCTGGTCAAAATTAAAGTTACATATGTTCCCCTTAGACTAGCTATATCGATTATTTGATTTCCAACCAAGCTTTTCAATACTACATCAGTTTCAAAATAGCTTTATGTAGTATAATTTATAATATCTATAATTACTATATATTGAAATTATATGCACCAAGTCGCATTTATTGCTACAATGTTCCCCTTAACCAAAGTAGAATTTATCCAGATTCTTCCATTTGTTTCGATATTATATATTTTCATCTTATCACCGTGAAAGATAACATAATTCTACAGTTTTAACTTTTGGAGCATACTTCTCATCTATCTTTATAATTGTTATTTCAGGATTATCAACATTGTTGTCTACATTTAAATAAGCTGTAAGAGTAATTACATTACCACTTTTATATAAATTTGCTGATATTCTTTTTGATACGTAGTCAGTATTCAAAGTCATAAAATTAGTTATATCTTCTGTTTTAATTGCTTCTGATACTTTTGTATCTACTTCTTCTTGTATTAATGATTTCAAATCTTTTACTGAAATTGTTATTTGTGCATTATCATTATCAGCAACTAAAATTGTACTATATATATCATTAATTATTTGTTGTTCTCTGAATTGTTCGTTTATATAGTCTTCTGATCCTTCTATCGCACTTCCTATTAAATCCAAATTCATTACTGATTTTACAGTAATAGCTGCTAAAATTACAAGTATAACAATTGTTATAATAAGTGCAATTAGTGTTATTCCTTCTTCTCTTTTCATTTGATTTTTCTCCTCTTTTTTAATTGTTTTACAACTCATTCATTTATATTATAATTATAATTTAACTTCAAGTCAAGGTGTTCTTTTACACCTATTATTAATTCTATTATTTCTATTATTTTTAACTTTATACTTTTCTATTTTTTATTATATATTTTACCTATACTTTTTCCAATAAAATGGTTATTTTATTATATAATTAATTTCCATAATTCTCCTGATTTAAACAAACTACTAAAAAGTATCAAAAAATTAGCCTTGACACTAGATTATTACTAGCATCAAGGCATTTTTTATTTTTTTAATCATTATCAAATAGTAATTTTATTGCCCATAGTCCTGATATTCCTACTAATATATATATTATTCTACTTATAACAGACATTGTGCCAAATATTGCATCAACTAAATTGAAATTAAATATACCTATTAATCCCCAAACTATGGCTCCTATTATAACTAAGATTAAAGCAATTGTGTCTATAACTTTCATAATTATTTTTTCCTTTCTTCAAGGCATTTATTATAAGTTTATACACACTTATTATTTTCTTTTTTTCAATCTTTATTCTTTTTTATTTTTCCAATTTTTAGTTTTTTAAATCAATTTATCTACAAATATAGCATATGCAACACTTGGGTCATCTAAACTAACATAGTTTATTGCACCTATTAATTTTCCGGTTTTGCATAAGTGGAGTTCCACTCATTCCTTGTACTATTCCACCTGTTTTTTCAAGTAATTCTTCATCTGTAATTTTTACTTTCATATTTTTGTTGTTATTTGTATAATTAATCTCTATTATTTCTACTTCGTAACTTTTAAGTTCTTTATCTCCTAGCTCTACTAAAATATTAGCTTTTCCTTTTCTTACATCATACCAACAACCTGTTTCTACTTCTTGATAATTTTCATCTAGATTTTCTACTTTTCCAAATATTCCATAATCACTATCTGTATAGATATATCCTATTTTGCTATTTCTATCTGATGCTGCAATAATGCTTCCTGTTTCTTCTCTTGTTCCTTTTTCTACTCCATTAAATTCTGCTTCATAACACAAACCTACAACTGGTGATTTTTTATTTTTTTCTTTTATTGTAGAATGTCCAAGTGCTACAAATTCGTTTGTTTCAGGTTTTATAAAAGTTATTGTTCCTATTTTCATGAAAGATGTTGGTATTGTTCCATCTTCTTCTTCTTTTAAATATGTACTATCAATTTCAAATCCTATTAGTTTTCCGAACTAATAATACTTTTTGTGGTTTTGTCCTTACTAGTCCTACTCCCATAATTATAATTACAATAAAAAGCAAAATAAAAAATATTGCGTTTTTTCTTTTCATGTACATAACCTCTCTTATATATTATATTCACACTCTTAAAAAACTTTCGTACTTTTTTATTTCTTCTTAAGTGATTTACCTTTTCCAAGGTTATGTTAACACAAGATTTATTTTACCATATTTTACATAATGTTTCAATAGTTTTTATGAAATTATGTAAATTTATTGTTTTGTTTTTATTTTCACTGCATTTTAGGTATTATTGTTTTATATCATAGTTACATTTAATTTTATTTTTTTGCATTATGTTATTTGCTTAATAAAATTTTAATATTATTTTAAGTCTTTCTTAAAGCTTTTTCTTTTAACCTCTTTTATAATAGTTTTAAAATATGTAAATGATGAATCATTTTCAATTTTCATACACACAAAAAAAGAGCATGTTTTTTAATTTCATGCTCTTTTTATATTATATTCGAAGTTTTAATCAAATCTTTCTCCTACTTCAATTTTATTTCCTCTTAGGAAATCACATATGCCCATTCTTTTTCCATTTTCTCCTTGAATTTCTAATACACTTATTATTCCTTCTTTCGTTTTTATGTATAGTCCTAATTTATCATCTGCTTTTACTACTTCTCCTAAAGAAGCTTCTTTTTTTAATTCTGCTTCTAAAGTTTTTGTTTCATTCTCATCTAATACTTTAACTTTCCAAAATTTAATTTTCTTTTCATGATAGTTTGCATATGCTCCCATAATTGGATTTAACCCATAGACTTTATTTTTTATTTCGTAAGCAGTTGTTTCAAAACTAATCTTTGCCATGTTCTTTTCTAACATCGGGGCTATTGTATAGTCCTTTCCTTGTGGAATTCTGGGGGCTGTTCCTTTTTGTATTTCTTGCACAGTTTTTACAAGTAGATCTCCTCCGAATTTTGCTTAGTCTATCCCAAAGTTCTCCTGTTGTTTCATATTCTCCAATTGCAGTCTTTTCTTGAAATATAATATCGCCTTCATCCATTTTTTCATTCATGTATATCGTAGATACTCCTGTTTCTTTGTCTCCATTTAATACAGCCCATTGTATTGGAGCAGCTCCTCTGTATCTTGGAAGAAGAGAAGCATGTAAATTTATACAGCCTAGTTTTGGAATATTTAATATTTCTTTTGGCAAAATTTTTCCATATGCCACAACGCATATTAAATCTGGATTTATTTGTTTTAGTTCTTCTATAAATTCTAAATTTTCTTTTACTTTTTCAGGTTGGTATATTTTAAAATTTTTTTCTACTGCAAATTTTTTCACATCTGATTCTGCAAATTTCATTCCTCTATTTTTTTGTTTATCAGGATTTGTTACAACACCGAACTATGTTAAATCCACTATCATATAGTTTTTCTAAACATATTTTTGCAAAGTCTGGTGTTCCCATAAATAAAATATTTATCATTACTCTCTCCTATTTATCAATTTCTTTAAATGGCAAAAATGGATCTTGTAAAAGCCTTATTCCTTTAAGTTCATTTTCTTTAATTAATCCTCCATTTAACGCCTTTTCTAAGTCTTCTCTTATTTCATCTTCTTGAACATTTAATGCTTTTGCAATACTTTCCGAGCTTCTTCCTAGTTTAGTACATAATGCTGTTATTCTTATTCTACTATCTTGCCTAATTTCTTGTATATTATCTCTTTTTTGGGTTGGTATCCTTCTATATTTTGCTTGATTTTCTATATCTTGTATTTCAAAATCGCTCATAGCTCTTTCTCTATAAAATCTTGTTAAATCTTTGTAATGTAGTAATTCTCCTATTACCTTTTCTCTTCCACTAATTCCTAAGAAATTAGTGGGTTTCCCTGATATACTTATTTTTAAAATATTTATTTTATCTCTAGAAAGCCCTGTAACCTTTGAAATTGTTTCTGTATTAGTATTTCCTCTGTTAATCATTTGTGTTGCTCTACAAATTTTACTAGCTTTTTGTAAACTTCTTTCTAATATTACAAATTTTGTTTCCTGTTCTTCTGTCAATGTTATGTCTAATTCTTTTCTATTATCAAGTATTTCTAATGCATAACCATATTCTTTTTCTCTAGCACATAATTTTGCAAACTTTATTATATCTATATCATTTACTTTTATTTTTGCTATAGCTCTTCCTAAAAATTCTATCTCAGGTTTTGGCGTTTTTTTATCTTTATAATATTCATAGCACGCATCTATATATTCTCTAATCTGGGCTTTATCATCTTGCGTAAGTTTCATATTTAATCTTGTATTTCTTTCTATTTTTATCTTTAACATTTTGAAATTTTTTTCTTCTTTTTCACTCTCTCTTTTTTTCCTTTGCTCTTCTTGTTCTTTTTTTCTTCTTTCTCTTGCCTCTTCAATTTGTTTTTTAGTAATATATCCTTTTTTTCTTATTGTCCATATTTTTGTAAAAATATATGATTTTGATTTTCCCATTAGCTCTGCGATTTCTAACGCATCCATCCCTATTTTTACATATGTAAATATTTTTTGCTCTGTATATGTAAGTTTATTATTCCCATTTTTTCTTTCTTCTCGTAACTTACGATATTTTTCAATTTCTTCTTGTGTTATTTTTCCTTCTTTTTTTAATATTTTTATACCATTTTTTACATCAGAATCTGTTAAATTTTGTTTTGGATGACTTGTAATTATTTCCTGTCTTGTAAGCCCTTTGGTTAATCCATCTAATATTGCTTCTCTCTTTTTTTCTATACTGTCTTCTCTTTCTGCTTTCCATTTTTCAATTTCTTTATTGCTAATATTTCTTTCTATCTTTATTTTTTTAATATAAGTCTGTGTTCTTTCTAAAGGAAACCCCATCCAACTTGAGATTTTTCTTTGACTCGTTCCTTTTTTTAGTAATTCAAATATTTCTTTTTTATATTCTTCTTCTCTTTTTTCTCTATATGCTTTAATTTCCTCTTTTGTTATTCTTCCTTCTTTGATTAATTCTTTTCTTAGCTTTGCATATAAGATAGGATCTACATTTCCTAGTCTATATCTTGTATCATAAATATCATATCCTAATACTAAATGGCTTAATAGCACTTCTTTATCTATTTCTATAAAACTTTTCTCTTTTCTTTCTTTTGCTTTTTTTCTTTCTTCTCTCGCATTAATAATTTCTTCTTCAGTAATTATTCCATTATCTATAAATTCTATAATTATATTTTTTATTTGTGCATAGCCTATAGTAGTATCTTCTTCAATTTCAGTAGGTAACTCTCCTCTTTTAACTCCTTCTAGTATTCTCTTTCTATCTGAGTCTTGCCCTTTTTCCTCCTTCTTTCTTGCCTCTTTTGCTAATTCAATTTCTTCACTAGAAATTAATCCTAATCTAATGCATTCTCTTACTAACCTACTAATTTCTGACTGCTTCTTGCCTATATTGGGTTCTTTTTCAATTTTATTGTCTGAGAGTCCTTGTCTTTTATATTTTAAAATTAGTTGAATTTTTTCATCTTTTTCAAATTTTCTTCGTTTTGCATTATCTTTTCCCTCTTTGATGTATTCTTCTGTTAAATCTCCTTTTAACATCATTTCAGCTTTTGTCTTTAGTATATCTCTTTGCTCTATATTAAGAGCTTTTGATATTTTGCTAAAAGAAAGTCCTTCTCCTACTAGTTCTAAAATATTCTTTTCTAATTCTGTCATATTTACCTCATATTATTTAAAATACTATTTCTTTTTATTATCTTTAGCTTTTTCTGTTTCCACAAGTTCCATTGTTCCTGGTATCATGACATCTGTTAAAACTATACCATTTAAGTGATCCATCTCATGACTTATTGCTTGTGCAAGTAGACCTGTTCCTGTTACTTTTATTTTTTTACCATTTTCATCTAATGCTTCTACTGTTACTTCATCAGGTCTTACTACTTTTACATATTTATTTGGAAAACTTAGGCATCCTTCTTCTACTTCTTGTTTTCCTTTTGTTTTTACAATTACTGGGTTAATAAGTTTTAGTATTGGCTTTTCATCATATAAGTCTATAACAATTATCTTTTTTAAAATCCCTACTTGTACAGCTGCAAGACCAACTCCGTCATAAGTATGCATTGTATCTATCATATCTTTTATTAGTTCTTTTATTTTATCATCTATTACTTCTACTTCTTTTGATTTTTTTCTTAATATTTCGTCTCCTTCTTTTCTTATATTTCTTAGCCCCATTTTTTTATTTTCCTTTCATTAATTCATATTGTTTGGATTAATATCTACACTTATACGAGTATTGTTACTAATCTTAATACTATTTATGCTTAAATTTATTTTATTTATTATATTATTTCCAAGAATACATTTTATAATAATTCTCCACCTATATCTGTTTTTTATCTTGTTTATTGGTGATGGCATAGGTGCATATATTTGCATATTCTTTTCGTTTGTCTTAAGTAGGTTTTCATAAATTGCATTTATAACGCCGAATAGCTGTTAGTTCATCAAAATCACTAACTTCGAGTTTTATTATATCGCAAAATGGTGGATATTTCAAGACATTTCTTAACTTGATTTCTTGATTATAGAATTTTATATAATTTTGCTCTTTTGCACATTCTATTGGAAAACTTTCTGGATTATATGTTTGTATAATTACATGTCCTTTTTCTCCTTCTCTTCCTGCCCTTCCGTGCTACTTGTGTTAATATATCAAAAGTTCTTTCATTACTTCTAAAATCTGACATATACATACTGCTATCTGCTGCAATTACCCCGTACTAACGTTACATTTGGAAAATGATGCCCCTTTACTACCATCTGTGTTCCAATAAGTATATCTATATTTTCATTTTTAAATTTATTTAATATAGTATCATAAGAATTTTTCTTGCTTACTGTATCTATATCCATTCTAATTGTTGTGGCATCTGGGAAACTTTTATTTATTTGGTCTTCTAATTTTTGAGTTCCTGTTCCAAAATATCTAATATTTTTACTTTTACATTCTGGGCATTCTTTAAAATTTTGTCTTTCATATCCACAATAATGACATTTTAATTTATCTTGCTTCATATGGTATGTAAGTGTTATGTTGCATTTATTACAAGTTGCAGTATAACCACAGTCTCTACACATTACAAATGTTGAATATCCTCTTCTGTTTAAAAATAATATTGTTTGTTTTTTTGCTTTTATATTGTTTTCTATCATCTCATATAGTCTGTTACTTAGCATAGATTTGTTTCCAATGGCAAGCTCTTGTTTCATATCTATTACTTCTACATTTGGAAGTGTACTGTTATTTGCCCTTTGATTTAGTGTAAGAACTCCGTCCTTCTTTATCTAGTCTGTAATATGTACCTATATCTGGTGTTGCACTTCCAAATACAAGTGGTATTTTGTTTTGTTTTGCAAGATATGAAGCAATTTCTTTTGCATTGTATTTAGGCGTCATGTCTGATTTATATGATGTATCATGCTCTTCATCTATAATTATAATCCCTAAATTTTCTACTGGAGCAAATATTGCAGACCTTGCCCCTATAACAATTTTTGCTTCTTTTTTCTCTATTTTTTTCCACTCGTCATATCTTTCTCCAACTGATAGTTTACTATGTAAAAGTGCAATATTCTCTTCTCCAAATCTTGCAATAAATCTATCTACCATTTGCGGCGTAAGAGATATTTCAGGTACTAACACAATTGCTGTTTTGTCTTTTTCTAATACTTTTCCTATTAATTGAAGGTATATTTCAGTCTTTCCGTGACCCTGTTACTCCGATGTATTAAAAATTCTTTAAAAATCTTATCATTTATTGCACCCTCTATTTTGTTCATTGCTTTTTGCTGCTCTTTTGTAAGACTTAGATTTTTTGTACTTTTTATATCTTTTCCTTTAAATGGATTTCTACTTACTTCTTTTTGGATAATCTCTAGATATCCATTTTTTTCTAATGTTTTTACAACTTGATTACTTGTATCTGCAAATTCTATAAGCTCTGGTAGTAATACTTCATCATTTCGCATTAAAAATTCTAAAGTTCGAATCTGTTTTTCTGATTTTAGAATACCTTTATCTATCATTTCTTGTATTTCGTCTTCTTCTTTTTTTAAGTATACAAATTTCATAGACTTGTCTTTTACTCTATTTTCTATATTTTTTGAGGTTGTACCTGGAGGTAGCATTAATTTTATGCAGTCTGATATATTGCAAAAATATTTTTTTGCCATTAGTTTACTAAGTTCTACCTTTTCTTCTGCAAGTCCCATTTTTGCTTCTACATTTATTATGTCTTTTATTTTATATTCTGAGTTTTCTTTTATTCCTATTACAAACCCTTCTTGCGCCCTTTTCATTGTCCCAAATGGAACTAATACTCTACTTCCAATGTTAACAGCCCCAGCAAATTTTGATGGGACATTATAATCAAATATTCTATTTAAATCTTTAGCATTGCTGCTTATTATAACTTCTACTATCATGTGTTTTAGTATATCAAATTACTTGCAATTTCTCAATATGTTTTGATAATTTTTGTGTCAAAAGGGACGGGGCATTTTGACACATTTTGACAAAAAGCAAAATCCCGGTGATTTCTCACAGGAATTTTACTTTTTCGAGTTTTAGTTCTAATACGCTCTTTTTCAAGATAATGCTATTTTCTTGGCATCATTTCAAGTTGCTTTATGTATCTTTTTCTTTTGTAATTTCTATTTCTTCATCTAAATACAAAGAATAAATATATACTTTGTCTACTTTTCTTTCAAGTGCTTGTTCTAGTGCTTTTCTATAAATTTTTAATTGTTCTTTATATTTTTCTTCTAGTTCTTCTTTGGTTTTTACTCTATCTGTTTTGTAATCTACTAGTACTAATTTTTCTTCTTTGGTTATGTAGTATAGGTCTATTATACCCTGTACTAGAACTTTTTCGTCTATTTCTTCTCTGCAGATTTCTTTTGCTGGAATATTTATATAAAATGGTTTTTCTTTTTGTATTTCTTTTGCAGCTTTTATTTCTTTCCATATGTTTGTTTTTGTAAAGTTATATATTTTTTCTATATCTACCGCTTCTTTTTCTTTTCTATTAATAATTCCCCTTTCTTCTAACTGCTCTACTAGATTATTTACTTTTTCTTTATCATAATCTATCTTCTCATCAAGCTTTTGTAAAACTAAATGCATTAAGCTTCCTTTTCTACTTGCTGAAATTTCCTCTTCTTTCTTTAAAAATTCGGGTTCATTATATTTTGTTTTTCTTTCTTTATTTACTTCTTCTTTCATCTCTTTTATCTTAGTAACAGAAGTTTTTGTAAGTATCTTTTTATCATTTTTATACCCATATTCCCAGTCAAGTTTTTCTTTTATCTTCTGAATATTATTTGTATCTTTTAGCATTTCATCTATACTAATTTCTTGCTTTTCTTCTTTATTTCCATTATCTTTTAAAATATCTTTCTTCTTATGTACATACACATCTAGTATTCCTTGTAAATCTTTGTTTCTTTTTATATTTACAAGTTCTATCCAGTCAAGATATTTTATGTACTTTTGAATTACATTTTTATTTATCTTACCTTCCGCTTCTGTTTCTTTATATGAATTTAATAACTCTTCCTTTTTTTCTATACTTTTTTTATAATCTTTTTCTAGCCCTGTAATTATTAACTTCTCTTTTGCTCTTGTTAATGCTACATATAAAACTCTCATTTCTTCAGAAATCATTTCTGTTTTTGTTTTTATCTTTATTGATTCTTTGGCAAGAGTTGTATAGTCTTCTCCCTCTTCATAGTTTATATATTTGGGGCCAATTCCTAAATCTTGATGTAATAATATAGAATTTTGGTTTATATCCATCATGTTAAACTGTTTTGAAGTTCCACATAAAAATACAATAGGAAATTCTAGCCCTTTACTTTTGTGAATACTCATTATTCTTACCACATTTTCATTTTCGCCAATTAATTTTGCACCAGACATATCCCCGCTACTTAAATGCAATTTATCTATAAAATTTATAAAATTATATAGCCCTTTAAAACTTGTTTTTTCATATTGTTTTGCTTTTTCAAATAATATTTTTAAGTTTGAAGCTCTTAGTATTCCATTTGGCATTAAACTTACATAGTTATAATATCCTGTATCTAAATAAATTTTCCATATAAATTCATCTAAAGCCATATATTCTTGTTCTTTTCTAAAGCCTTCTATCTTACATAAGAAATCTTTTATTTTAATTTTTAACTCTTCTTTTGCATCCTCTTTATCTTTATATTCACACATTGCCTCATAAAAACTTTTTGAGTTGTTTCCCACTTTAATTTCTATTAACTCATTATCATTAAACCCACCTATCATTGACCTTAAAACTGTAACTAAAGCTATATCATTTATCGGGTTATCTATAATTTTAAGCATGCTCATCATTACTTGTATTTCTACTGAATCTAAATAGCCGTGAACTTACATCACAAAATACAGGGATGTTTAATTTTGAAATTTCTTGTTCATAAATTGGTGCTAATACTTTAGTAGAACGAAGTAATACTGCTATATCTTTATACGTTACTTTTCTTGTAGTTCTATCTTTGTTAGATACTAGATATCCTCCATCTATTAATTCTTTTATTTTCTTTGCTACAAATTTTGCTTCTATTATCGTATCTTCTATTTTTTCTTCTGCCCCATAATCTATTTCTTCATTATCGTTTTTGTATATGCTTTCTTCATCTTCTTTTAAATCTATAATATGTAACTCTTCTTCTAGGTTTTCTCCTTTACTATAATCTGCCCCAAGATTTAGATATTCTTCTTTTGTATAATCTATATCTCCTAAATTTTTACTCATTATGCTATCAAATATAATATTTGTTAACTTAAGTACATTTTCTCTACTTCTAAAGTTCTTAAATAACTGTATTTTTAAATCGTCCTCTTCTTCTAGCTTATCTTTTTCTTTATAGTTTTCATACTTGTATAAGAATAATTCAGGTCTTGCTTGTCTAAATTTATATATACTTTGTTTTACGTCTCCTACCATAAATGTATTATTTCCTCTTGATATTGCATTTAAAATTGTTTCTTGTACAAGGTTACTATCTTGATATTCATCTATCAAAATCTCTTCATATTTCTCTTTATATTTTTTGCATACGTGATTTTCTTCTTTTTCTTTTGTTAGTATTTGAAGTGCAAAGTGTTCTATATCACTAAAATCCATTATGTTCTTATCTTGTTTTACTTTTGCAAAGTTATCTGCAAACTCTAAAATCAATTTTTTTATTTTAAGTAATATATCATACATTATATGTATATCATTTAAGGCTTCTTTTGATGGATATATAAGTATATTATCGCTTATATTTGCTATATCTTTTTTTACTTTAGCTCTTATATCTTTAATTTTGTTTTTTATTTCTTCTGGAACTCTTTTATCTACTGGAAATCTGTCAAGTTTTAGATTTATTATTCCATCATACATATTATCCCATGAACTTTGTTTGTATACTTCATTTATCTTTCTAATATCTTCTGATAATGTTACAACAAACTTTTGTGTATCTATTTCTTCTTTTATTTTGTTTAATTCTTCTTCTAGTTTTAACATACCATCTTGTAATTCATCTTTTGCTTTATTAAATAATATTTCTCCCCAAGGCGTTTTTTCAAAGCTTACTTCATTTAGATTAAATAATTCTATCTTTTCATTTAGCCACTCTTCTGGGAAAGGTGTACTTTGTATAAAGTCATATATATTTAGTAATACCTCTTTTAATTTTTCATCCCCTTTATAGCTTGTATACATGTTTACTAGTTTTAGAAAATCTTTGTTATCTTCTTCATATTTATTTTCGAATAATTCTTCTAAAGTATCTTGCTTTAGTATTTGTATTTCTGTATTTTCTGCAATTTTTAAATTTGGAGAAATTCCGTATTTCAAAGAAGTTATTTTTTACAACTTCTAAGCAAAACGCATCTATCGTACAAATATTCGCTTTTGAAAGAAGATTAACTTGCCTTTGCATATGCGTATCTTCTGGTGCTTCTTCTATTTTTTTATATATTGCATCTAGAATTCTACCTTTCATTTCTGAAGAGGCAGCTTTTGTAAACGTTACGACTAATATTTTGTCTATATCTATTTTCTCTGATATTATTTTATTTATTATTCTTTCTACAAGTACTGCTGTTTTACCACTACCTGCTGCTGCTGCAACAAGAATATTTTTACCTTTTTCATTAATTGCAAGTAATTGTTCTTTAGTCCATTTAACTTCTCCCATATATGCCTCCTACTTTTGGTCTATTTTATCACATAAAATATAAAAATTCTACAAATGTTTCTTATAAATTTTAATCATACATTTCATAATTTATATAATTTTGGTTATCCTAGAATATATATGAAAGGAATGATGTAAATTATGGGAAATGAAGAGAATTTAAAAGTTTTAAAAGAGCTTCATACAGGTGCACAAATGGGAATAAAGGCTATTTCTTATGTTTCTGAAAAAGCAGAAAATGACGAATTTAAAAGAGAGCTTAGTACACAGTATAATCAATATGAAGATATTTTAAATAAAGTTACTGACCTTTATAACAATTATGGTGAAGTGCCAAATACTTCTAACATAAAAAATGATGTTATGACTTGGATGGGTGTACAAATGAATACAATGAATGATAAAAGTAATTCTAAGCTTTCTGAAATGTTAATACAAGGTACTGTTATGGGAATTATAGAAGGACGAAAAATTTTAAACCATAATCCTAATGTTGATAAAAATATTAAGACTACTTTAGATGAGTTTGTACAGATTCAAGAAAATTCTGTAACTAGATTAAAAGAATTTTTGTAGAAAAAAAGTCTTAGCAAGTATTTCATTCTTTTTGCTAAGACTTTTTATTTACACAATTTTCGTCAAAGTTTCCTTAACTATTTACACATCCACTCACATACCTCTTCTAAGCTCTTTCTTGGTCTTTGTTTTGGTTCTTCGTCTGGATACCCAATAGAAATTGCACAGTTTACTTCCATGTCCTCATGCCCAATTAATTTTGCTATTTTTTCTTGTATATAAACAGTATCTCTTATCCAAAGAGAACCTAATCCTAAATCTGTTGCTCTTAGACAAATATGTTCTATTGCTGCACCTATTGATAGCGAATCTCCTACTGTCCAATATTTATCATTTTCCCTTAATACTAATATTAAAACAGGTGCTTCTTTCACTATTTTAGCTGTTGCTTTAACACTACTTTTGATTTTTCTTTCTTCTTCGTCTTTTTTACTTTCTTCTTCATCTAACATAATGTCTGATATTTTATTTTTTATATCTTTATTTACTATTATAAATCTCCATGGTTGTCTATTTTTTGCAGATGGTGCAAGTCTTGCGCAGTGTATTAGTTCTTCTATTATATCTTTACTTACTTCTTTTTCTTTAAACTTTCTAATACTTCTTCTTTCTTCTATTACTTTTCTTAATTCCATTTTTTCCCTCTTTATTTACTTTTAATTTACTGATTTATATATTATCATAAAAATTTACTTTTTTCAAATATTCTTCTTTTTATTTTTTTATAAAAAAAGACCTTTATCTTGAGTTTCTTTTATATAACTCAGATTTCAAGGTCTTTTCCTATATTTAAGTACTAGTTATTGCAGCATCCAAAGTTTGTAAATAATAGTAAAAATACTATTAAAAAGAATAATATTTCGCTGTTTCCTCCGCAGCCGCATCCTCCAAATAAATTTCCAAGTCCTCCGTTATTGCATCCACATCCGCAATTTCTTTGGTCATTATAGTTTCTTTGATCTTCTGGCATATCTTTTTACCTTCCTTTCTATTTTTTTAATCACTTTATCTTTTAAAAGTTTCTACATTATACTATGATTTTTTTCATATTTGTGATACAATATATATGTAAAAATTAATGTAAAATATTTAAATGAATCGAGGATTATAGTAAAAATTGAAAAAGAAAGTAGAACTTTTATCTCCAGCTGGTGACTTTGAATGTGTAAGAGCTGCTGTACAAAATGGTGCAGACGCTGTATATCTTGGTTTTTCATCTTTTAGTGCACGTGCTCGGTGCACATAATTTCTCACTAGAAGAATTAAAAAGTGCAATAGATTATTGCCATGTGCATAATGTAAAAGTACATTTGACACTTAATATTTTGATTAAAAATGAAGAATTTGTTCAAGCAATTTCTGTTGCAGAAAAAGCTTATGAGTATGGTATTGATGCAATAATTGTTCAAGACCTCGGTCTTGCTATGACTTTAATTAAAAGTTTCCCTAATCTTCCTGTTCATGCAAGCACTCAAATGACTGTAAATAATCTAAATGGAGTTAAAACTTTAGAAGGTTTAGGTTTTCAAAGAATTGTACTTGCAAGAGAACTTTCTTTAAATGAAATTGAGCATATCTGTAGAAATACAAATGTAGAAATAGAAACTTTTATTCATGGTGCACTTTGTATAAGTTATTCTGGACAATGTCTTCTTTCTAGTATAATTGGTGGGCGTTCTGCTAATCGCGGTAAATGTGCTGGAGCTTGCCGTCTTCCTTATGATTTAATTGAAAATGACAAAGTTATTGATAGTGGATATCTTTTAAGCCCTAGAGATTTATGTGGCTTAAAATTTATTCCAAATTTAATTGAAGCTGGTGTTACTTCTTTTAAAATTGAAGGTAGATTAAAATCACCTGAATATGTTGCAGTTGTTACAAAAATTTATAGAAAATATATAGATTTATATTATTCTAATAAGCAATTTGACATTGAGCAAAAAGATATAGATGAACTTCGCCAAGTTTTTAATAGAGGAAATTTTTCTTCTGGTCACTTGGATAAAGAGCCAAATGGTGATTTGATTTTTAAAGAAAAGCAAGACAATATGGGTATATATGTTGGAAATGTTTCAAATTATAATTCTACAAAAGGTCATATTTCTTTAAACTTAAATGAAAGACTAGCTCTTGGTGATTCTGTTTCATTTGAACATGAACCTACCAAATATAAAGTTTCTGAGCTTATGTTTCAAGGTAAAAATATTCCTCTTGCATGCCAT
>CANSWM010000019.1 GCA_947650745.1 uncultured Clostridium sp.
TTGCCTAATATAAACTTAATCAAAAAGTGTCTAACTTTTTGGGTTCAGTTCATTACTAGCCTCATGGCTTTTTTATCTATTTTTACTTATCTCAGTTCATGTGTCAAAATGCCCCGTCCCTTTTGACACATCGTATCTTTTAGTAAACTATATCATAAAGTCCATTTGCTTGGCTTACTTGGATATCAGATGGTAGAACCACTATTGGACGGACACCAAACGAGTAGCTGCCCAGCGTGCCTTCGGCGCAATTATCGTACGAATCGCACAATATGCGTTTCGTGTCCACATGGCGACCATACACTTCGGCAACATAGAAGCTAGCACCGTACGAGTACACAATCACAGCGCGAGAAGCGACCCAGTAAATGTATACATTTTCCTCTGTTCCCCATATATACTTTAGTTTATCTTCTCTTATCCCTGTCATATTTAGTACTTTTGTTGTATCTCCTGTTGATGAAATTAGACTACCTTCATTATATCCATAATAATATGCATCGTTTTTAAATACTGCTTGTTCTCCTTCATTTGTTGCTTTCATCCAATTTACATACTCTGTTCCATTGTATGTCGTTGTTACTCCTTTTTTTGGATAGAAGAAATCTACTTTTTTATTTGCGTAATCTTTCTCTGTTCCAAATGTATATCCATACCATTCTGGCTCTTCTACTCCTGATACGTAGTTTATGTCTTTCATTGTTATACTTCTTGAATTTACTTTTTTTCCTTGTATTGTACTTCCATATCCTCCACATGCTGCGTTTAACTTTTCTTCGTAGTCTAACCATTCTTCTACTGTACACTTTACTTCATGATTTGCTGCTACTGGTTCTTTGGTTGTTATTAGTACATTTCCTGCTTCATCTTTTCCAAATACTATCCATTCACTTTGTCCATTTGCTGTGTATGTTATCTTTTGCCCTATCATATCGTCTGTGTATACTTCGCCTAGGGTTGTTTTTTCTCCTGGATTTGTGCTTGGGTTTGTTATTTTATCTAGTATACTTGCTACTTTATCTATTTCATTTTTTTCTCTTTCTTGTTCTTTTGCATATTCTTCTGTCCCTTCTGTTGCTTTTCCCACTATGGCGTGGTTATATACTGATTTTATTGTTACTGCTGCTAGTATTATTAACACTATTATTGTTATCATTAATGCTACTAGCGTTATTCCTTCTTCTTTTTTTCTCATTTGGCTTTTTCCCCTCTTTCTTTGGTTTATCCTTTTTAGTCGTTTTATAACTTATTTATATTATAGTTATAATCTGACTTATAGTCAAGCTTTTATTTTGTTATTTTTATTATTTCTAATATTTTTAACTTTATACTTTTCTATTTTTTTATTATATATTTTTTCTATATTTTTCTACAATAAAGTAATTTGCTTTAAGATATAACTAGTTTGCATAATTAGTTTTCTTTAAGTTAAGTCACTTTACATCGTTTTTTGTTTTTTACAAATAGTTTCTGTTTAAATATTGATATTTTTACGATTCCAGTATATAATAAGTGAAGAAAAAAATTTTTAAATTTGGAGGTACAACTTATGAAATTTGATGCATGGAATGGTTTTAACAAAGGTAAATGGCAAAAAGAAATAGACGTAAGAAGTTTTATTCAGACAAATTATACTCCTTATGAAGGTGATTCTTCATTCTTGGCAAAGCCTACTGAAAAGACTAAAAAATTATGGGATGAAGTTTTAGAATTATATAAGAAGGAAAAGGATTCTGAAGGTGGTGTTTTAGATATAGATACTAAAACAATTTCAACTATCGCTTCTCATGATGCAGGATATATTGATAAAGATTTAGAAGAAATTGTTGGTCTTCAAACAGATGCTCCTTTAAAAAGAGCTATTATGCCATTTGGTGGTGTAAGAATTGTTGAAAAATCTTGTGAAGCTTATGGAAAAAAAATGGATCCTGATACTGCTAAAATTTTCCACACTGCAAGAAAAACTCATAATGATGGTGTATTTGATGTTTATACTCCTGATGTTAGAGCAGCTCGTAGTTCTCATCTTTTAACAGGTCTTCCTGATGGATATGGTCGTGGAAGAATTATAGGAGATTATAGACGTATTGCTCTTTATGGTGTAAACGCTCTAATTGATGAAAGAAAACACTATTTAGAATTACTTGATAAAGACTGTTTTACAGAAGAATTAATTAGAGAAAGAGAAGAATTTTCTGAACAAATAAGATCCTTAGAGGCTTTAAAAGTTATGGCTTCTAAATATGGTTTTGATATTTCTGAACCTGCAAAGAATTCAAAAGAAGCTGTTCAATGGCTATATTTTGGATATCTTGCTGCTATAAAAGACCAAAATGGTGCTGCTATGAGTATTGGTAGAACTTCAAGCTTTTTAGATATTTATTTTGAAAGAGATTTAAAAAACGGTGTTCTAACAGAAGAAGAAGTTCAAGAAATTATGGACCATTTTGTTATGAAGCTTAGATTAGTTAGATTTTTAAGAACTCCTGAATATAATGAATTATTTAGTGGTGACCCTGTTTGGGTAACTGAGAGCATTGGTGGTATGGGAATTGATGGTAGAACTTTGGTTACCAAAAACTCATTTAGAGTTTTGCATACACTAGAAAATTTAGGTCCTGCTCCTGAACCAAACTTAACTGTTCTTTGGTCTACAAGATTACCTAATGGATTTAAAGAATATACTGCTAATCTTTCTATTAAAACATCTTCTATTCAATATGAAAATGATGACTTAATGAGAAGATTTTGGGGAGACGATTATGGAATAGCTTGCTGTGTTTCTGCTATGCGTATTGGTAAACAAATGCAATTCTTTGGTGCTCGTGCAAACCTTGCTAAAACTTTACTTTATGCAATTAATGGTGGTAGAGATGAAAAATCTGGAAAACAAGTTACACCAAAATATTTACCTATAACTTCTGAATATTTAGACTATGATGAGGTTATGGAAAAATTAGATAACATGATGGATTATGTTGCAAAAATATATATCAAAGCTTTAAATGCAATTCATTATATGCATGATAAATATTCTTATGAAGCATTTGAAATGGCTCTTCATGATAAAGATATTTTAAGAACTATGGCTTGTGGTATAGCAGGTCTTTCTGTTGTTGCAGACTCACTTTCTGCTATTAAATATGCAAAAGTTAAAGTTATAAGAGATGACACTGGTCTTGCAACTGACTATGAAATTGAAGGCGATTTCCCAAAATACGGAAATGATGATGATAGAGTCGATGAAATTGCAATAAATGTTATTAAAAAGTTTATAGGTAAACTTCAAAAGCATTCTACTTACAAAAATTCTAAGCACACTCTATCTGTTCTTACTATAACTTCTAATGTTGTTTATGGTAAAGCTACTGGTAATACTCCTGACGGAAGAAAAGCTGGCGAGCCTTTTGGTCCTGGTGCAAACCCTCTTCATGGTAGAGATACAAATGGCGCTTTAGCTGTTATGAATACTATTGCAAAACTTCCTTATGAGTTTTCAGAAGATGGTATTTCTTATACTTTCTCTATTACTCCTAAGGCTCTTGGTAAAGATGAGTCTTCTCGTGTTGACAACTTGGTTGGTATGCTTGACCGGTTTCTTTTCTCAAGAAGGACATCATATTAATGTAAATGTGTTTGATAGAAACTTACTTCTTGATGCTATGGAGCATCCTGAAAATTATCCGCAGCTTACTATTAGGGTTTCTGGTTATGCTGTTAATTTTGTTAAGCTTACTCGTGAGCAACAGCTTGATGTTATTAATCGTACTATTCATGAAAAAATTTAAAGCATTTGGGTTTTAATAAAGTTTGGCAGACTTGCTTTCGGATATGTTTTAAAATTTTATTTACGACAGTCCTTTGAGACAGGGGAAGACCCGTGTAGGCCTTGGAGAAAATAAAATTTTTAAAACATATCCGAAACGTCTGCCTTTGAAATTTTTTACTTATTTTCTTAATTTTGCTCAGAAAGGTTGTTTTATTATGAATAATAATTTTCTTAAAGTTCATTCTTTTGAAAGTTTTGGGACTGTTGATGGTCCTCGGTATTAGGTATGTTGTTTTTTTATCTGGTTGTCCCTTACGATGTAAGTATTGTCAAAATAGGGATACTTGGGATATTAATTCTGGACATGATGTGGAAGTTTTGGAAGTTGTAAATACTATTTTGAGATATCAAAATTATATTAAGCCTTCTGGTGGTGTTACAATTTCTGGTGGTGAACCTTTGCTTCAAGCAGATAAACTTATATTGGTTTTTAAGGAGCTTAAAAAGTATAATATTCATACTGCTATTGATACTTCTGGTATGTTTAAATTAACTGATACTATAAAGGAATTAATTGACCTTACAGACCTTTTTTTGCTTGATATAAAGCATATTAATTCTCCTAAAGCTAAAGACCTTGTACGGACTTTCTAATGAGTTAGAATTAGATTTCGCAAGATATTTAAATAGTATAAATAAACCTATTTGGATTAGACAAGTTTTGATTCCTGGAATTACAGATGATAAAGAAGATTTAATCTCTTTAAGAGAATTTTTATCTACTTTAAGTAATGTTCAAAAAGTAGAAATTCTTCCTTATCATGATTTAGGTAAATTTAAATGGGAAAGTCTTGGGGTGGATTATCCTTTAAAAGATGTTAGACCTGCAACTGAAGATGATGTTGTAAGAGCTAAGGAAATTCTTGGAATATAGATAACAAAAAGCAGCCTTAATGCTGTTTTTTTTTTGCTTAGCTTTTGTAGCTATTATTGACTGGCTTTATTTGAATTATTATGTTTAGTGTGCTATAATATTATTAGCAAATCTTTTGCACTCCAAGATGTTTTTTGCAATTTGATTTGACTACAAAATTTTTTTGATTGGAGGTAAAAATGAAAGAGCTCAAATTCACAACTCTAAGGGAACTGGAACAGGTTGCTTTTGTAATTGATTCTGCACTCCTGGTTCGGTATCCCCAAACAAATCAGCAGAGGTATCTAAATCCTTATGTTGATAAGAAACTGGAGGCTGGCTACTGCACAAATAATGGGATGGTTTCCTTCGTAAGTAACGGTAAGTTTTATGTTATTCCGTATATGCGTAAGGTTATAAATGTGCTTAGTCAGAATGGATTTACTGAAAAATCCATCAATGTACCATTTTCAAATATGGATTATCCAATGGATGACAAATTGCTCTATTACTTGGAATATTTGAAAGCAGCAGCATATGAACAAAGCATTCAGGATTTCAAAGAGGACTGTGAAAATTTTGCCGATTCACATGGTTTTAAGACAATCGACAAAAGTCTTCTTGAGCAGTGTTTTGAGATCCCTGGAAGAGGTATTAGGGTCAAGCTTCATAATTCCATCGGCGTTTACTTACCTATAATTCAGCATCAGGTTTTCGGCGCACAAGCCGAAAGAAACATAGGTCGTTATGCTACAAACAATGGAATTACCGTTTTTGTATATTTCAACGGGAAAACCTATGTAACTTCTAATCCGAAAGTTCTTTCAGCGTTGACAGAGGCCGGATATACCCCTGGAGTACTTCCTGTTCCTTTTTCTAACTTCGAGAAGGTTTTAGATTCCGAATACGAGGCGCAGCTTAAGAGGTTAGAAATCTGCTAATTTAATTTAGGCTCTTTTATTTAGATAGGATTTTTCTTTGTCTTATCTAGCAAAAAAATCTAGCTCATCCGCTAGATTTTTCTGTTTGGTCTTTTGTGAACTTTTTTGAACCGTCCCCAAAAGTTTTTATTTATTTAAGCCTTTTAGTCCTGGGTATATTGCTAAATCGTCTAGGTCATGTTCTATGTTTAATAGTCTATTATATTTTGCAACTCTATCTGTTCTACATGGAGCTCCTGTTTTTATTTGTCCTGCATTTGTTGCTACTGCTACATCTGCAAGTGTTGTGTCTTCTGTTTCTCCGCTTCTGTGTGATACTACTGCTGTATATCCGTTCTTTTTAGCAAGCTCTATTGCATCTAATGTTTCTGTAAGTGTTCCTATTTGATTTAATTTTATAAGAATACTATTTGTAACACCCATATCAATTCCTTTTTGTAATCTCTTAATGTTTGTAACAAATAGGTCATCTCCTACTATTTGAATTTTATCTCCAAGTCTATCAGTATATTTTTTCCATCCATCCCAGTCTTCTTCTGCTAAACCATCTTCAATTGAGATAATTGGATATTTTTCTACAAGTGAAGCTTCATAATCTATCATTTCTTCTACTGTTTTTACTTCATTTGTTTTCCAGAAATAATAGCAACCTTCTTTTCCTATTTTCTTTGCTTCTTCATACATTTCTGTACTTGCAACGTCAAGTGCAAGTAATACTTCTTCTCCTGGTTTGTATCCTGCTTTTTCTATCGCTTCTACTATAAGTTTTAATGCTTCTTCGTCACTAGAAAGGTTTGGTGCAAATCCTCCTTCATCTCCAACTCCTGTTGCTAAGCCTTTCTCTTTTAATACTTTCTTTAATGTGTGATATATTTCTACTGACATTTTCATACATTCTGAAAAGCTTTTTGCTCCTACTGGCATTATCATGAATTCTTGGATATTTACTGTATTGTCAGCATGTTTTCCTCCATTTAATATGTTCATCATTGGAACTGGAAGAGTTTTTGCATTTGCTCCTCCTATATAGTTATATAGCTCTATTCCAAGTGAAGCGCTAGCTGCTTTTGCAACTGCAAGTGATACTCCTAAAGTTGCATTTGCTCCAAGTACCCCTTTATTTTCTGTTCCGTCTAATTCAATTAGCATTTTATCAATTCCTATTTGGTCATATACGTTCATTCCAACTAGATTTTCAAATATTTTTGTATTTACGTTTTCTACTGCTTTTGTAACTCCTTTTCCAAGATATCTTGATTTGTCTCCATCTCTTAGTTCTACTGCTTCAAATGCTCCTGTTGATGCTCCTGATGGAACTAATGCTACTCCTTTAAATCCTCCTACTGTTTCTACTGTTACTTGTACTGTTGGGTTTCCTCTTGAGTCTAGCACTTCTAGTGCTTCTACGTCTAAAATTTCTAAGTATTCTTTCATGTTTTTACTTCCTTTCTATTTGTATTTATATTTAAAAGTTTAAAACTTTTATTTTATACTTAATATTTGACTTTTAGGTAAATGAGTTTTTTTAAACTCCATTTCCTCTATCTTATCTTCTGTAACATATTCAGATTTTTTCTCCAAATCTTTTATATTTTCTATATTTTTATTCATTTGCTTTATGTATATTGGTAATTCGAAAATTGTTTCTCTACTCTTTTTACTTTTTTCATATCTATCTATTATTTCTTTTTCTTTTTTATTAAAGCCTGCATATGGTATTCTTAGATATTTATATAACCAGATAAGCCTTCTTTCTTCTATATTGAATTCTTCCGAGTTTAAATCGTCATATCCATATATAGCTTTATATTTTAAATCTTCAATAACTATTGTTATATTACTCCAAGCTTCTTCTTTATTTTCTATATGTACTTCTCTTAATTTTTTTATTTCGTTATACAGGTCATTTGCAAATTCAAAATATCTTTCTTCATCTATATCAAATTTCGCAGGTATTTGATATACATTTACAGGCTTTTTTCTTAATATTCCTTTTGGAAAATAGTAGAAAAACATTTCGCCTGTTTCGTTCCCACCCAAAATATCTATTACTGAAGCATAAAGATACAAGCTATTCCATTTTTCAGGTAGCATAAAGAATAGCTTTTCTTGTATCTTTTCATGTAATTTTCTGATTTCATGAGGGTTTTTCACAAAGCTCTCCCCTTAATTTCTAAAATTATTTTGCTATTAAACTTTCTCCTGTCATTTCCTCTGGCTTCTTTAATCCCATTATATCTAACATTGTTGGTGCTAGGTCTGCAAGTTTTCCGCGATTTTAGTTTTGCTCCTTCCATTCCAACTAATATTAATGGCACTGGGTTTGTTGTATGTGCTGTATGTGGTTCTCCTGTTTTATAGTCTATCATTTGTTCTGAGTTACCGGTGGTCTGCTGTAATTAAAATAACTCCACCTTTTTCTTTTACCTTTTCTACTACTTTTCCGTACACATTCATCAATTGTTTCAATTGCTTTTATTGCAGCTTCTAAAATACCAGTATGCCCTACCATGTCTGGGTTTGCATAGTTTAGTATTATATTATCATATTTATTTTCATCTATTGCTTCTATTAATTTATCTGTTACTTCATAAGCACTCATTTCAGGCTTCAAGTCATAAGTTGCAACTTTTGGCGATGGAACTAAAATTCTATCTTCCCCATCAAAAACTTTTTCTTCTCCACCATTAAAGAAAAAAGTAACATGAGCATATTTTTCTGTTTCTGCAATTCTTAGTTGCTTTAATCCTTTTTTAGATATATATTCTCCAAAAGTATTTTTTAATTTTGTAGGTTTAAAAGCTACTTTTACATTTGGCATAGTTGCATCATACTCAGTAAAACATACAAAATATAATTTCATCTTTTTAGTTTCAAAGCCATCAAATTCTTTATCTACTAAGCTTCTTGTTATTTGTCTTGCTCTATCTGGTCTAAAATTAAAGAAAATTATAGAATCATTTTCTTCAATTTTTGCAACAGGTGTGTTATCACTATTACACATAACAATTGGTTCAATAAATTCATCAAATATTTCTTGTTCATATGATTTTTCAATAGCTATAATTGGGTCTGTTGCCTTTTTTCCTTCTCCATTTACCATTGCATCATAGCAAAGTTTAATTCTTTCCCATCTTTTATCTCTATCCATTGCATAATATCTTCCTGATATAGTTGCAATTTTTCCAATTCCCTTTTCTCCGTATTTTTTCTTTTAATGCAGTTAAATACATTTCTCCAGAAGCAGGAGGAGTGTCTCTTCCATCCATAAAGCAATGTATATATACATCTTCAAACCCTTTTCTTTTTGCAGCTTCTAAAAGTCCAAATAAATGTCTTATATGACTATGAACTCCACCATCTGATAAAAGTCCCATAATATGAAGTTTAGACTTATGTTTTTTACAATTTTCTATTGCATCATTAAATTCTTTAACACTAAAAAAGTCTCCATCTTCAATAGATTTTGTAATCCTCGTTAATTCTTGATATACAATTCTTCCGTGCACCAATGTTTGTATGTCCTACTTCAGAATTTCCCATTTGTCCGTTCAGGTAATCCTACTTGTAAGCCACTTGTATGAATTTCAGTTGTAGGACATGTTTCCATTAGTTTATCTATATTGGGTGTATTTGCAAGTTTTACACTATTTCCTTTTTCTTCTGTATTTATTCCAAATCCATCTAATATCATTAGCATGGTAAGTTTATCTTTCATGAAATTTTAGTCCTCTTTTCTTTTATTTAAATTTGTATTACTTTTTTTAAGTCTTGGAAGAGCGTACGGCTTAGATAACTTCCCTATAAATCAAAAATTATTCCTCATAATTTACAATTTTTGCAAACTCTTCGGCTTTAAGGCTTGCGCCTCCTACTAAGCCTCCATCTATATCGGATTTAGTAAATAGTTCTTTTGCATTAGAACTTTTTACGCTTCCGCCGTATTGTATTATAACACATTCTGCTACATCATTTCCATATATTTTTGAAATTTCTTCTCTTATTTTTTGTATACTACAATTTGCATCATCAGAAGTTGCAGTTTTACCTGTTCCGATAGCCCATATTGGTTCATATGCAATTATTGTATTTTTTACTTCTTCATTAGATAATCCATCTAGGGCAAGTCTTGTTTGATTTGTTATTACTTCTATTGTTTTTCCGTTTTCTCTTTCCTCTAATGTCTCTCCTACACAGACTATTGGTTTTAAGCCATTTGCAAATGCAGCTTTTATTTTTTTATTTACGCTTTCATCTGTTTCTGCAAAATACTGTCTTCTTTCTGAGTGACCTATAATAACATACTCTACTCCTATCGATTTTAGCATTTTACCAGATACTTCACCGGTATACGCTCCGCTTTCTTCAAAGTGCATATTTTGAGCACCTATTTTTATATTTGTTTCTTGTGCGTTTAAAAGCGCATAAAATAAATCTATATATGGCACACAAAGTATGATTTCTGCTTTTGAATTTTTAACAAGTGGTGTTAGTCCTTGAATAAAATCTATAGCTTCATTTGGAAGCATATTCATTTTCCAGTTTCCTGCAATAACTTTTTTTCTCATTATATTCCTCCATTTCACAGTAGGGGCAGCGTCTCGCCGTCCGCGTTTCAACGGGTTTACCGTGATATTATGTCACCCGTAAATTATTTGTTTTGCAAGCAATCTATTCCAGGTAGTATCTTTCCTTCTAAATATTCTAGTGAAGCTCCTCCTCCTGTTGATATATGTGTCATTTTATCTGCAAGTCCTGCTTTTTCTACTGCTGCTGCTGAGTCTCCTCCTCCTATTACTACTGTTGCATCTAAGTTTCCTAATATTTTAGCAATCTCATTTGTTCCGAACAGCAAATTTTTCAAATTCAAATACTCCAAGAGGTCCATTCCACATAACTGTTTTAGCAGATTTTAATACTTCTTCAAAAGTTTTTATTGTTTCAGGTCCAATATCTAATCCTTGCCATCCGTCTTCTATGTTGCTAGCATTTACAACTTTACTTTCTGCATTTTCGTTAAATTCTTTTGCAACATTTACATCTATTGGTAATAGCAATTTAACATTTTTTTCTTCTGCTTTTTTTATAAGTTCTTTGGCTAAATCTAGTTTATCTTCTTCACAAATTGAAGAACCTATACTAAACCCATTTGCTTTTAAGAATGTATATGCCATTCCTCCTCCAATTATTAGAGTATCTACTTTTTCTAATAAATTATTAATTACTGTAATTTTGTCTGAGACTTTTTTTCCTCCAAGTATTGCAACAAATGGTCTTCTAGGATTATTTAAGCTATCTCCTAAAAATTTTATTTCTTTTTCTATTAAAAATCCTGATACTGAAGGTAAGAATTCAGAAACTCCTGCTGTTGAGCTATGTGCCCTATGTGCTGTACCAAATGCGTCATTTACATATATATCTGCAAGTGAAGCTAGAGCCTTAGAAAATTCTTTGTCATTTTCTTCTTCTCTTTTATCAAACCTTACATTTTCTAGTAAAACAACTTCTCCTTCTTTCATATTTAGGCTTAAATTCTTTGCACTTTCTCCGAATTATATCATCTGCAAGTTTTACATCTATTCCTAATTCTTTTGAGAGTTCTTTTTGAACAGGAGCTAAAGAAAATTCTTTCTTTACTTCTCCCTTTGGTCTTCCAAGGTGCGAACACAAAATTACTTTTGCATTATGCTCTATTAAATACTTAATTGTAGGAAGCGCCCCTACGATTCTTCTTGTATCTGTAATATTTCCATTCTCATCTTGTGGCACATTAAAATCACATCTAACAAGTACTTTTTTGCCTGAAACATTAATATCTCTTACTGTTTTTTTATCCATATTATAACTCCTCCCCTTGTGTGCGCCTTTGGCGCAGTGAATAGTGAATAATGAGATATTAAAAATTATTCATTATTCACCATTCACTCTATTGTTTTGAAATATACACAGCTAAATCAACTAATTTATTTGAGTATCCCCATTCGTTATCATACCAAGCAACTAATTTTACAAATGTGTCTGTTAAAGCGATTCCTGCTTTTGCATCAAATATTGATGTGTGTTCATCATGTATAAAATCTGATGATACAACTAGGTCATCTACATATTCTATTACACCTTTCATTTCATTTTCTGATGCTTTTTTTACGGCTGCACATATTTCTTCATATGTTGCAGGTTTTTCTAAGTTACATGTTAAGTCTACAACTGATACATCTATTGTAGGAACTCTAAATGCCATACCTGTAAGTTTTCCGTTTAATGATGGTATTACTTTACCAACTGCTTTTGCAGCTCCTGTTGATGATGGTATAATGTTATATGAAGCAGCGCGTCCTCCTCTCCAGTCTTTTTTAGAAGAGCCATCTACTGTTTTTTGTGTTGCTGTAATTGAATGTACTGTTGTCATTAATCCATCTTTTATTCCGAAGTTATCATTTATAACTTTTGCAAGTGGTGCTAAGCAGTTTGTTGTGCAAGATGCATTTGAAACTATATTCATTGATGGGTCATATTCTGTATTGTTAACTCCCATAACAAACATTGGAGCATCTTTTGAAGGTGCACTTATTATTACTTTTTTTGCACCTGCTTCTAAGTGAGCATTTGCTTTTTCTATTGTTGTAAATACTCCTGAACATTCTAATACATATTCTACTCCATCTTTTCCCCATGGAATATTTTTTGGTTCCATTTCATTATATACTTTTATTTCTTTTCCATTGATTATTAGTTTTCCTTCTTCTCCTCTTACTTCTCCTTCAAACTTTCCATGTATTGTATCGTATTTTAACATGTATGCCATATAGTCTGCTGTAATAAATGGGTCATTTATTGAAACAACTTCTACCTCTTTCTTTAAAATTGCAGCTTGGAATGTTAATTTTCCGATTCTTCCAAAACCATTAATACCTATTTTTACTGACATAAAAATCCTCCCTTTCTTTTTACGCTAAATACCCTAAATGTAACTTTGCGTAAATCTTTTCTTTCTTCGAATATTATTCTATATCAAACAAAATAATTTTGCAAGCTTTTTTATAAAAGTTACAAAATAGGGTATACTAAAACAAATCTATGCTTTAGTATACCCTATTAATGCTAGCATTATTTATTTTCTTAAAACATATTAGAATTTAATTTCTTGGAATAAGAATCCTTTAAATCCTTGCCATGTAATTTCTTGATGTAAAAATTCATTGATTTGGTTTTCAACTCTTTGTTGAGTTGGTGTTAATTCTACATTTATGTCTTGTAATAAAAATGATTTAAATCTGCTCCAAAAGCTTACCTTTGTTGGTAATCCGCTTTGATTTATTTCCATGACTATTTCCTCCTTTGTAAGATTACTACATTATTTCTTACTTATTTATACTATATTTTACCAAAATTTGCAAGGCTTTATTCAGTTTTTTTGTATTAAATTTTTGTTACAAAAGTGTTACATTTTGTAATATTTTTTATTGTTTTTACAATATAACATCTCTTTTAAGATTTTTACTATTTATTGTTCCTAAGCCGTATGAATTGTTCTTCTTTGTATATTTTGTATATTCCATCATTTTTATCTATTTTTAATTTTACTCCATTTAGAAATAACTTAAGTTTTTTTTCATCCAAGATAATTTGTGGATTGTTTTCAAATATTTTTTCTATTGAACTGATTTTTTTGTTTATAAATTCTTCATTTTCTCTATTTTTTTCTAATTCTTCTAACGATATTGCATCATTTATATTAAAGCTTCCGAACTTGTATTCTTTTTAGTGCACTCATATGTCCTAGTTCTCCTAAATTTTCTGCTATATCTTCACAAAGTGTTCTAATATATGTACCTTTTGAGCAAGAAACTTTTATTGTTATTTCTTTTGTTTCTTTTTCTATATTTTCTAAAGATATATCATATATTTCTATTTTTCTTGGAATTGTTTCTACTTTTTTTCCTTCTCTTGCATATTCATATAGTTTTTTTCCGATTTACTTTTATTGCAGAATACATTGGTGGCTTTTGTTCTTGCTTTCCTATAAATTTTTTAAGTTCTTGTTTTACTCTAGTTTCTTCTAGATTTTTTTCCTCTACTTCTTTTTCATCTATAATTTTTCCTTCTCTATCTCCTGTTTCTGTCTTTGTTCCTAACTTTATTTTTGCTATGTATATTTTATCATGTTCTATTATGTATTTTGAAATTTTGGTTCCTTTTCCGTATAAGCAAAGGAAGGACACCTTCGGCTTGTGGGTCTAATGTGCCTGTGTGTCCTACCTTTTGATTTAATATCTTTTTTACCTTATATACTACATCATGTGAAGTACAATTTCTTGGTTTTTCTACAATTAAAATTCCGTCCAATTTCTACTCCTTTATAAAGCTTTTTACTCTGTCTATAATTTTTTCTTTTGCTTGTTCAAGTGGTAAATGTATTGTGCAACCAGCAGCTCTTATGTGACCTCCTCCACTAAACATAGCGCAAACTTCTGCAACATTTACATATTCATTTGAACGAAGAGATACTTTATATCCGTTTTCTGCTTCTCTTAAAAATATTGAAACTTCTACATTTTCTATATCTCTACCTATTTCCACTAAGCCCTCATGGTCTCCGTGCTTCTGTATTTAATCCTTTTTCGTCTTCTGATGTCATATATGTATATGCAATTTTCCCATTTTCGAAAAATTCCATTCTATCCATTATAACTTTTGTAAGTTCAAAATGTGATTTTGTTTTTACTTGTAAAACTTTTCTACATATTTCAGAAATATTTACTCCTAATCTTAGTAACATAGATACAATTTCAAATGTTTCGGTAGAAACGCCTTCATATCTAAATCCACCTGTATCTGTAACTATTCCTGTTAGTATACAAGTTCCAATTTCTTTATTTATTTCCATTCCAATGCTTGATAAAACTACTAATAATATTTGTGCACATGCAGGAGATACTGGGTCTACATAGTTATAATCTGCAAACATTGTGTTCGAACTGTGATGGTCTATTGATATTTTAATTTTAGCATTTTCGTAATATTCTTCATATCCTTTTAGTCTTTTTGTATCTGTGCAGTCTAATGATATTCCTAAATCATATGAAAAATCTTTTCTTCCTTCGCTTTTTATTTTGTCTGCTCCTGGCAAGAATTCAAATGTTCTTGCAAATTCCGGTACTACAATATCTACATCTTTGCCTATTTTTAAGAGTGCATGATACATTGCAAGAGAGCTCCCGAATAGCATCTCCGTCAGGCGACTCATGTGTTAATATTACTATTGAATTTGCCTTATTTATCTCTTCTTTGATATCATCTAGAGTCATTATTTATAAACCTCCAATTTAATTTTCTTCTTTTGGCATTATCTCTTTTAAAATTTGGTCTATTTTGGCTCCATATTCCATGGAATCATCTAATACAAATACAAGTTCAGGTGTAATTCTTAAGTTTATTCTTTTTGCTATCTCTGTTCTAATATACCCTGAAGACTGTTTTAATGCTGCAAATGTATCTTTTGTATTTTTTGAATTTAATATGCTTACATATACTTTTGCATATTTTAAATCAGGTGTAATTTTTGTTTTAGTTACACTTATTAAGCCTGTAATCTTAGGATTTTTTAGCTCATAGCTAATTATCCCACTTATCTGCTTTTTTAATTCTTCATCTATACGACCTAATCTATTGTTATTTTTACCTGGCATCTTCTCCTCCTCTTTCTTTTGCATGCCCTCCATATTTATGTTCTGCTAACTTTCTCATTAGCTGTCTTGTCTTTTCTTCTTGTTTATCTTTATCATTTATTTCATTTCTTTTACTAAATGCTTTTCTTGCTTCATTTTTATTCATTTTTTTACCTCTTCCATTATAAATACTTCTAATGTGTCGCCTTCTTCTAAATCATTAAAGTTTTCAATTTGAAGACCACATTCGTATCCTGCTGCTACTTCTTTTACGTCATCTTTAAATCTCTTAAGTGATACAAGTTTTCCTTCATGTATAACCACATGTTCTCTTATTACTCTTACTCCTGCATTTCTTGTAATCTTTCCATCTAATACATAGCATCCAGCAATTGTTCCTATGCTGCTTACTTTAAATGTTTGTCTTATTTCTGCATTTCCTATTACTTTTTCTTCAAATGTTGGGTCTAGCATTCCTTTCATTGCAGCTTCTACGTCTTCTATTGCTTTATAAATTACTGAATATTGTTTTATTTCTATTTCTTCTTTTTTTGCCATATCTTTTGCAAGTTGTTCTGGTCTTACGTTGAACGCTATTATTATTGCATTTGCAACTTTTGCAAGTGTTACATCTGATTCTGTGACTCCACCAACATTTGAGTGTATAACTTTTACTTTTACTTCATCATTTGAAACTTTCTCTAAACTTGTTGTTACAGCTTCTACTGAACCTTGAACATCTGCTTTTACAATTAAGTTTAATTGTTTTAATTTATTTTTTTCAATTTGTGAGAATAAATCATTTAAGCTTACTTTAGACATTGCATTTATTGATTTTTCCCTTTCTTGACGTTTTCTTCTTTCTATTAAGTGTTTTGCAGTTTTTTCGTCATCTACTTCATAGAATGTTTCTCCTGCTTCTGGTACTTCTGTTAACCCTATAATTTCAACTGGTGTAGATGGTCCTGCTTTTTTTACTTTTTTGCCTTTGTCATTTACCATGGCTCTTATCCTACCAATTACAGAACCTGCAACTACAGTATCTCCTACATCAAGCGTTCCACGTTGTACAAGCATTGTTGCAATTGGTCCTCTTGTTTTGTCAAGTCTTGCTTCTATTACAACACCTTTTGACTGTTTATCTGGATTTGCTTTTAGCTCTTGAACATCTGCAACTAATAGTACCATCTCAAGAAGTCCATCTATATTTATTCTTTTTTTAGCTGAAATTTCAACAAAAACTGTATTGCCTCCCCATTCTTCTGGAACAAGTTCATATTTCATTAACTCTTGTTTTACTTTTTCAGGATTTGCACCTTCTACATCTATTTTGTTTATAGCAACAATTATTGGAATATCTGCATTTTTTGCATGGTTTATTGCTTCTACTGTTTGAGGCATAACTCCATCATTTGCTGCAACTACTAATATTGCTATATCTGTAACTTGTGCACCTCTAGCACGCATGCTAGTAAATGCCTCATGTCCTGGTGTATCTAAGAATGTAATTTCTCTACCATTTACTTCTACTTTATATGCACCAATATGTTGTGTAATTCCTCCTGCTTCTCCTTCTATTACATTTGTTGATCTTACTGCATCTAGAAGTGATGTTTTTCCATGGTCTACGTGTCCCATTACTACAACAACAGGTGGTCTTGGTTTTAATTCTTCTTCTCTATCTGTTGAATCATCAAATAAGATATCTTCTTCTGTTACAACTTCTTTTTTAGTTGCTGTTATTCCAAAGTCTTGTGCTATTAAGAATGCTGTATCAAAGTCTACATCATTATTTACTGTTGCCATTATTCCATAATCTAATAGTTTTTTAATTATATCTCCTGTTGTTTTTTTCATTTCTTGTGCTAAATCTTTTACAGTAATTGATTCTGGAATTGTTATTTCTGTAAGTTTAAATATCTTTTGTTTTACTCTATCTTCATCTTGATTTGCTTTTTTCTTTCCTCTTTTTCCTCTTACTGTTGTTAAATCATAATAGTCTAGCATTCCGCCCTCTGGGTCAGAAAACATGTTAGATAGTTTGCTTTCTTGTTTAAGATTTCTTAATTTTCCTGAGTCAAATTCTTCTGCTCTTCCTGATTTTGAAGTTTTCTTTTGTCTTGCTTCATCAGTAGATTTTCCGTTATTTTTCTGTTTTACCATATTTCTGTTATATTCGCGGGTGTTTTCTTTTTCTCCGATGTCTTGTGCAATAATATTTTTTATATTTTTTTCAATTCCTTTTTCGTCTAATCTTCTTGCTCCTCTAGAATCATTTTTGTTATCTCCATTAAAGTTTCTTTGATGATTATTTTGGTATCTGTTATTATTGCTATTTCTTTCTCCTCTATCGCCTCTATCATTTCTATCGTTTTTATTAAATCTATTTCCTTGTCTATTATCTCCAAAATTCCTTCTATTATTATCAAATTTGTTATTATTATCAAATCTTGGCTTATTACAATATCCATGGTTTTCTTTAGGTGTGTGGTGCTGATTATAGTTTCTTTCAGGGGCTTCTTTTTCTTTTATTTTTTCTTGCTCTTTTTTTACTTCTTCACTAGCTTTTATTTCTTCTTGTTTTACTTCTTGTACTTCTACTTTCTCTATCACTTGTTGTTTTGTTTCTTCTTTTTTAGGTTTAGAAGTAAACCCAAATAATTCGCTTGCAGTCATTGGTTTAGTTGGTTTATTTCTATAAACAATATTATATTCTTGGTTTTTCTTTCTCTCAACAAAGCCAACATCTTTTCTTGCAACTTCTGCATTTTTGGCTTTTTTCTCTTCTTCTTTTTTTGCTAATTCTTCATCTGAAATAATAACTTCACGTCTGATTATTACAGGTGTGCTATTAGTTTTTTCTTGTTTTTCTTTACTTACTTTTTCAGGTTTCATTTTAGTCATTTCCTTTTCTATTTTGTTTGCATCATCTAATTCAATTTGGCTTAAATGGCTTTTAATTTCTATTCCGAATTTTATTTGCCACTTCCATAATTTCTTTGCTAGATTTTTCTAATTTTTTTGCTAATTCATGTATTTTTATTTTCCCCATAGCAAATCACCCCCGATTACATTTTTCTAGTATGCCGTCTTCCAAAATTTTTATCTGTTATACCAACTATCGCCTTATTCTTCTTTCCAATAATACGACTGAGTTCTTCTATTGTACTTAATTCTATTACATTTATCTGATTATTAGTACAAACATACTTTATGTTTTTTTTGGATTTTTCAGATGTATCTGCTGCAATAATTACAAGTTTTACTTTTTTGTTTTCTACTTTTTCACATACAGCATCCATTCCTGATACTACTTTGCCGCGACTTAGCAGCAAGACCTAGTATTCCCAAAACCTTACTTTCTTCTGTCAAATATCACACCTCTTAAATTTTCATATTTTTCATTATCTATATTTATTTTTAAAGCATTCTTAAGTTTATTTCCTTTTTGCATTTTTTCAAAGCAATTTAGTTCTTTACAAATGTAAGCTCCTCTTCCTTCTTTATTTTGTTCTAAATCAGCTGTAACTCCGAAGCACTTTACTATTTACAATTCTTATAAGTTCACTTTTATCTTTTTTTGCTTTGCAACTTATGCAAGTACGAGTTAGTTTTTTATTTTTCATTATTTTCCTCTTCATTTAAAGGAATTTCTGTTTCTATTTCGTTTTGAACATTTTCAGCATTTTCTGCCTCTTCTTGCATTTTCATTAACATTTCTCTAAATTGTGTTTCTGATTTTATATCTATTTTCCATCCTGTTAGTCTTGCTGCAAGTCTTGCGTTTTGCCCTGCTTTACCAATTGCAAGTGATAATTGGTCATCTGGTACTATAACTCTTGCAGAGTTCTCTTCTTCGTTTATATCTACTGCAAGTACTTTTGCTGGAAGTAAACTTGATGAAATAAATATACTTGGGTCTTCATTCCATTCAATTACGTCTATTTTTTCTCCACTTAGTTCATTAATTATGTTTTGAATTCTAACTCCCTTTTGTCCTACACATGAACCTACTGGGTCTATGTTTTCATTTTGTGCATGTACTGCTACTTTGCATCTGTTGCCTGGGTCTCTTGATACGCTTTTAACTTCTATTAGCCCTTCATATATTTCAGGTATTTCAAGTTCGAACATTTTTTTAACAAAGTCTCCCGAGCTTCTTGATACAATAACTTGTGGTGCTCCTTTTGTTCCTCTTACTACATCTACAACATATGCTTTTACTTTGTCATTTACTTTATATTTTTCTATTGGAATTTGTTCTTTTGCAGGCATTACTCCTTCTAATTTTCCAAGGTCTAATACTATAATTCCTGTATCTGCTTTTTGTACTATTCCTGATACTATTTCGCCTTTTCTTTCATTAAATTCTCCAAAAACAATATCTCTTTCTGCTTCTCTTAATTTTTGTATTATTACTTGTTTTGCTGTTTGAGCTGCAATTCTTCCAAAGTTTCTAGGGTTTATTTCTATATCAACTGTATCTCCTACTTTTAATTGTTTATTTATTTTTGCAGCTTCTTCTTTTGTTATTTGTAAAACGGGGTTTTCTATTTTTTCTACTATTTCTTTTACTGCAAATATATGTGTTTCTCCTGTTTGCCTATCTACTAACACTTTAACATTTTCGCTATCTTTATAGTTGTTTTTATATGCAGTAATAAGAGCTGTTTCGATTTGCTCCATTAAATATTCTTTTTTTATACCTCTTTCTTTTTCTAATGCCTCTAATGCTATTTCTAATTCTTTGTTATCAATTGCTTTCATTTTCTAATCAACCCTTTCCTTACCATTCATATTTTGTTTTAATCTGTGCTATACCATTTCTTTCTATTCCTATTTCTTCGGAATTTATTTGAATGAATACCTTTTCTTTATCAAATTTTGTAAGTATTCCATCTAATACTTTTTCTTTATTTATAGGTTTAAATAATTTTATTTCTATTTTCATTCCTATACTTTTGCTTAGATGTTCATCTTTTCTTAAATTTCTTTCTATTCCGAGGAGAAGATACTTCTAAAAAGTATTCGTTTTTTATATAATCTGCTTCATCTAACATATCATTAATAGCATTTGTTACTTTTTCACAGTCTGTAAGCTCTATACCTTTTTCACTATCAATATATATTCTTAAAAAATAGTCTTTTCCCTCTTTTGCATATTCAACATCATATAGACTAAATCCAAGTTCGTGAACCTTCGGCTTAACCAAAGTTTCCACCTTTTCTTCAATGTTTGCCATAATATTTTCCTTTCTAAATTCTATTTGCAAAGTTTATCCCCTGATATTTGCCCTATAACATGTATAAAGAGTGGAATTTGCTTCCACTCTTCTAGTATCATTTTTGTATATTTATTTTATAACCTTTTTTTTATATTGTCAAGCCCTTTTTTCGAATTTCCGTAAGATTTTATGGATTTTTGTAATATTTGTGTTAGTTGTTTGTAATATTTTATTGTTAGGTTAGTATGCTATATCATAAATTCCATTTATCTGAATTACTTGGATATCAGATGGTAGAACTACTATAGGGCGGACATCAAACGAGTAGCTACCCCCATTGTCGTCGGCTCGATTAGAGCGCGAGTTGCAAAAGCCACCGTACGTGTCCATCATGCGACCCTCCACCGTGGTAATATTGAAGTAAGCATAGCCAGAGTTCACTTTAACAGCACGAGAAGCAACCCAGTACGTATCATATACATTTTCCTCTGTTCCCCATATATATTGCAACTTGTCTTCTCTTATCCCTGTCATATTTAGTGCTTTTGTTTCATCTGCTGTTTCTGAAACTAGACTACCTTCATTATATTTATATCCGTATGCATATGCATCATTTTTAAATACTGCTTGTTCTCCTTCATTTGTTGCTTTCATCCAATTTACATATTCTCTTCCTTCATATGTTGTTACTCCTTTTTTTGGATAGAAGTAATCTACCTTTTTATTTTCATAATCCATTTCTGTTCCAAATGTGTACTCATCCCATTCTGGTTCTTCTACTCCTGATACATAGTTTATATCTTTCATTGTTATACTTCTTGAATTTACTTTCTTTCCTTGTATTGTACTTCCATATCCTCCACATGCTGCGTTTAGCTTTTCTTCGTAGTCTAACCATTCTTCTACTGTACACTTTACTTCATGATTTGCTGCTACTGGTTCTTTGGTTGTTATTAGTACATTTCCTGCTTCATCTTTTCCAAATACTATCCATTCACTTTGACCATTTGCTGTGTATGTTAGTTTTTGTCCTATCATGTCATCTGTATATACTTCGCCTAGGGTTGTTTTTGTACCTTGGTTTGCCCCTGGGTTTGTTATTTTATCTAGTATACTTGCTACTTTATCTATTTCATTCTTTTCTCTTTCTTGTTCTTTTGCATATTCTTCTGTTCCTCCTGTGGCTTTTCCTACTATGGCGTGGTTATATACTGATTTTATTGTTACTGCTGCTAGTATTATTAACA
>CANSWM010000020.1 GCA_947650745.1 uncultured Clostridium sp.
TTTACATTTGAAACTTTTCCTTCAGTATTAATCAAATCTGTGAATTTTGAAATTAAAGCTTTAATTCCTTCTTCTTCAACATTTTGACCAATAATGATTATACTTTCGTATTTATTCATTATCTTCACCTCCCTTATGGATATATAGCCCACTTTAAATTGTGAGCAAGGAAAATAAATCTATATTTTAAATTTATTTTGCGAGCATTATTGTATCACAATTCATCACATTTTGCAAGTATTTTTTATCGTCTTTGCATTTTATGTCAATTTTATAAGTCCACTGTGTGATATTCCATTCCCTCATACTTTATTCCTTTTAAGTAATAAATTTTATGTGTTTCTTCATTTATTATATATTTATCAGTAGAATCTATTGATTTATAACTTTTTCCATAATTTAATGATAGGTTATCTAATTCACTTATATCTATTGTATAATAATTTCCGTTTGTTAAAGTATCTAAATCTATTTCATAATAATCACTGCTAGAACTACTTGGTCTCATGTTTGTAAATTTTGATATTAATTCGTCTTTTGTAAATTTATCATCTTCATATATTGGTAAATTTCCTGTTCTAACATAATATACTGCCACTCTATCATCTAAAGCTTCTATATCATTTTGCATTTTTGTTAAACGAGAAAGCTGCATTGTTGAGGTTGAATTAACCACAAGAGTTCCTGTTATTATTATAAGCATTAAAACGGTTACAACTAATGTAATTAAAGTAATACCTTGTTCATTCTTTATCATTTGTTTCTTTCCTCCTAGCACTTTTCATTTTACTATTAATCTTCTTTTATTGCAATATCATTTTCTAAAATTTTATATATATTTCTTTTCATTTTATATCTTCTATTTTCTTTAATTATAATTATCCATATATAAATTATAATTATAATACATGAAATATTTTTTAATTTTGCTCCCAAAATTAAAATAACTACGCTTATCCAAAACGCAGTTATTTTTGATATTATATTTGTTATTGTTAACGCCTTCCTATTTCCTAGAGCTATGCATAGTATATATTTTAGAATTCTTCCTCCATCTAATGGATATATACATAGCATATTAAAAATAAGTATTAAAATATTTATATATATTAATGTAACATCTTGTTTGAGATTCATAAATACTACTATAAATAACAAATTAACACATGGTCCAGCTAAAGCTATTAGTATTTTTTTTAATGTTAACAAATTAGATTTTAAAATTTTTTTATTATAACTTTTTGCATCCAATGTAAAAAAAGAAGCAGCAAACCCGACAGGCAATATTTGAAGTTTACTTGGCTTTACTCCTAAGCTTACTCCGCATAAGTATATGTCCCATTTCATGCAAAAATGCAAATATCATTACTTTTATATACATTTGTAATTGATTTGTAAATAAAAAAAACAAAGCAAATAGCAAAGTTCTATAATTTAATTTTATTTGCATTTCTTAGATTACCCTACTTTCTCAAATTCAATCATAATCCTTGGATCTATGCATTTATCATTTACTCTAATTTCAAAGTGCAGATGACTGCCAGTTACATCTCCGTGTTGCTCCAACTTTTGCTATTTCTTGACCTTGGGTAATTGTATCTCCGAACTGATACTAGAAGCTCGCTACAATGTGCATATACTGTTTTTACCTCATTATTTTGTATCATAATATAATTTCCATAGCTTGAGGAATACCTAGAAATTACTACCTCGCCATCTGTTGCAGCATTAATAATTTCGCCAGTATTTGCTGCTATATCTATTCCTTTATGATATGCTGTTACTACACTTGCTGTAACTTCTCTTTCTCCATATTCTGATGAAACTATTCCTCCTTTTAGGGGAAGTATAAATGAATAATTATGTTTTATTCTTTCTGTTTCACTTTCTTCTGTATAACTTACTTCACTTTGATTTACTCCCTCTTCTTCGTCTTTATTTTCTTCTAAATTTCCCTCATTGTTTTCTTTACTTGTATTATCTATATTATTTTCACCTTCACTATTTATATCCTCTTCCTTTTTATCTTCATACAAAAATTTATTTACACTTTCAACAATACTATTATAAACACTCTGAAAATCAAAATCATAAGACATTACTTCTTTTGTTTTACTTATTGCATTATCTGAAAATGTGTAATTTGTTGTATTTATTAAATAAAATATATAATATAAAAAAACACAAATTAATATTTGCAAAGCAACCTTTTTTAAAAGCCTATAATTCTTAGGTTCTGACACATTTACCGTTGCTTTTTTAGTTCTTTCTCTTAAATTTTTTCTTCTTGCATATATTTCTTCTGCTCTTCTTATCCTATCATCTTGACTAAAAGTTCTTTCCATTTGTTTCCTCCTAGGATTTACTTTATATAACTATTTATATGTCCCAAGAAAAAGAAAATTCCTACAAAAAAGAGACATTTTATACAAATGCCTCTTTTATTTAAATATACTTATTATTATCCCAACTATTGTAGTTATTCCAAGAAATAAACTACATATTTGTAACTTTTTATATTTTAACTTCATCTTTCTTATATTTGATGTATTATCATTTGGTTTTTCTAGACTTTTTATATAATCTTGAACTAAAAATTCTGCTTCTTTTAGGGCTATTTCATAATTTCCATCTGAATTTTCTTCAAAATTACTTGCCTTTTTGTTTTCTAAAAGCTCTTTATTTTTTACTTTATTACCACTTTTAAGTATTACTATCGCTTCATCTACTAAGTTTGATGGCAAATCCTTTAAAACTATTATATTTTTCATACGACTAGTATTCATATTTACCTATGTACCTCCCTTTATTAAGTAGTTTTTACTTTTTTTGGAATTTTATACAAAATACATAGGTATTTTTAATCTATAGTTTATTTTCATTTGGTGCGATAACAATGCTTACATCTTCATCATGTGAATATTTTGTTATTATATCACTTGAAAATGATGCTATTTCGTTTGATAATACAATTATTTTATAATCATTTTGAACTAATTCTTCTATTTTTTTATCTGTGTTTTCTGGGTCTTCCATGTTATATACATCAAACCCTAAGTTTTTTAAAATTCTAAAACTTTGGGTATCATCTTTTCCTCTAATCCAAGATACTCTCATAATCTAATCTCCTTAGATTATAGTATCTATTAAATTTTCAAAATTTATTCATCCATCTTATCCCATAAAACAACTTCATTATTTTGTAAAGTTTTTTGTACATCTATTATTCTTTGATTAGATGACCCTCTAAATTTTAGCATTGGGTTTTTTAGCCCTTCTACAAATTGTCCGGTCAACTACGTAATCTATGTATTTTAATAATTCATTTGTGGTTTCATTTTCTTTTGACATTTCTCCTACAACTTGTTTATCAAAAAGATATCCTGTATAGCACCAAACTTTTTTATCTGGATATAATTCTTTTGCTTTTTTTACAATTGGAAGTAGTCCTTCTTGATTTTTTAAGTCTAATGGTTCTCCTCCGAGTAATGAAAGTCCTTTTATGTAGTCTGGCTTTAGTGCATCCATTACTTCCTCTTCTTCTTTTTCTGTAAATTCATTTCCATAGTTATAATCCCATGCTTCCTCATTAAAACATCCTTTGCAGTGATGTGGACATCCACTTACAAATAATGATACACGTACTCCTGGTCCGATTTGCTACATCACATTTTTTTATAGTTGCATAATTCATTTATATTACTTCCTTTCTTAATTTCACTTTGCAATTAGATAATTTTAGGTGTACATTGTACACCTAAAATTTAATATTTAATTTTTTAAATTCTATAAATGTAATACACGAGATTTAATCTCTTTTGTTTTTCCTTCATTCCAGAAATTTTCTCCAAGATATCCACATGTACGTCTTACTACATTCATTTTACTTTTGTCTTTATTTCCACAGTTTGGGCATTCCCATTCATAATTATCGTTAACTGTAATTTCTCCATCAAATCCACATACTTGGCAATAATCAGATTTTGTGTTGAATTCTGCATATTGAATATTATCATATATAAATTTAACAACTTCTTCTAATGCATCTAAATTGTGCTTCATATTAGGAACTTCTACATATGAAATTGCTCCACCACCAGATAATTTTTGGAAATCACTTTCAAATTTTAATTTTTGGAATGCATCTATTTTTTCTCTTACATCTACGTGATATGAATTTGTGTAATATCCTTTATCTGTTATGTCTTTTATAATTCCAAATTTTTCTTTATCTATTCTTGCAAATCTATAGCATAAGCTTTCTGCTGGTGTTCCATATAATGCAAATCCTAATCCTGTTTCATTTCTCCATCTATTTACAGTATCTTTTAAATGTTGCATTATTTTTAGTCCAAATTCTCTACCCTCTTGTGTTGTGTGAGATAGGCCTTTTACTGCTTTTGTAGCTTCATATACTCCTATATATCCAAGTGATATAGAAGAATATCCTCCTTTTAATAGTTTGTCTATTTTTTCACCCTTTTCAAGTCTTGCAATAGCACCATATCTCCAATGTATAGGGCTTACATCTGCTGATGTTCCAAGTAAAGCATAGTGTCTACACATTAAAGCTTCTTTGCAAAGTTCTAGTCTTTCATCAAGTAGTTTCCAGAACTGTTCTTCATCTCCTCCTGATATTATTCCTATTTGAGGTAAGTTGATACTAACAACACCTTGGTTAAATCTTCCTTCAAATTTATAATTTCCATTTTCATCTTTCCAAGGAGATAAGAAACTTCTACAACCCATTGGGCTAAATACATTTCCTTCATAGTTTTCTCTCATCTTTTTAGCAGATATATAATCTGGATACATTCTCTTTGAAGAACATTTTACTGCAAGTTTTGTTAAATAATCATATTTCCCACCTTTTAAGCAGTTATGTTCATCTAAAACATATACAAGTTTTGGGAATGCAGGTGTTACATATACACCTTTTTCATTTTTTATTCCTTTATATCTTTGTTTTAGAATTTCTTCTATTATCATTGCATTTTCTTCAATGTATTCATCATCTTTATCTAGATTTAAGAATAATGTGACAAATGGTGATTGTCCGTTTGTTGTCATTAATGTGTTTATTTGATATTGTATTGTTTGAACTCCTGAGCTAAGCTCTGTTTGTAATCTCTGATTTACTAGTTCTTCTATCATTTTTTCAGATAAAGAACCATCTTCGTTTAGTTCTTCTATTTGTTTTCTAAATTTATCACGGCTTTTTCTTAAATATTTTCCTAAGTGTTTTATATCAACAGACTGTCCACCATATTGACTACTTGCAACTGAAGCAATTATTTGTGTTACAACAGTACATGCAACTTGGAAGCTTTTTGGTGTTTCTATCATTTTTCCATTCATTACAGTACCATTATCTAACATATCACTTACATTTATTAAGCAGCAGTTAAATATAGGTTGTAAGAAATAATCTGCATCATGGAAATGTAAAATTCCATCTTCATGAGCTTTACTAATCTTTTCTGGAAGTAGCATTCTTTTTGTTAAATCTTTTGATACTTCTCCTGCTATTAAATCTCTTTGTGTAGAAGCTATTATTGCATTCTTATTTGAATTTTCTTCCATTAAATCTTTGTTTGAATTCTTTATTAAACTTAATATAGATTCATCTGTTGTATTTTGTTTTCTAATTAACGCTCTTGTGTATCTATATACTATATATTTTTTTGCAAGTTCATATTTCCCAATTTCCATTAATTGCTCTTCTATAATATCTTGTATATCTTCAACTAGCATTCTTTTTTTATCTAAATCTTCAATATATCTAACTATATTTTTAATTTCTTCTTTTGTTGCTTTTTCTTTACCTCTTACTTCGTTATTTGCTTTTTCAATAGCTGTTTCAATTTTATTTCTTTCGTATTCTACAGCTCTTCCGTCCCTTTTTATTATTTTCATAATTTTCCTCCCCTAGTTAAAAAATCTATGGTCATTATATATTTGTTTTTCGGAATAATCTGTTGCAATTGCAACACTCTTTTTGACTAAATTTTGTTTTCATTCTCCCTCATGATGTTAAAAGATTATTACAAATTTATTACAAATTTTTAATAATACTTTTCAAATTCTGTTCTTTTAGATATATCGCTTAATATCACAGTCTTTCAAAGATTTTTCTATATTTATTTCTTCATTTTTGTTGTTGCATTTGCAACAAGTTTGTGTTATTATTTTGTCATAAGGGTAAAAAAAGGAGAAAAGCATTCACATGGTAACAAATTTCGACATATCAAAATTCTCACAGAACTTTCTAACAGGATGTTCAAAGGTTCAAAAAAAAGAGTTTAATAAGGGTGAAACAATAATAACCTACCTTGTTAATCGTAATCAATTTTGCATATTACTTTCAGGAAATGCTGATTTAGTTAAATATGATATTAATGGAAATAGAATAGTAACAGAGCGTTTTTCTAAAGACTCTATCTTTGGAGAAATATTTTATGATATCACAATGAATAGCGAATTTGTTGTAGAAGCAAAAGAAAAATGCACTGTTCTACTTTTTTCTTATGATGATATAAACGAAAAGTGCAAATCAAACTGTTCTTTTCATAAAACATTAGTTGCTTCTATGCCAAACCTTATAATTAACAAAATTGTGGAATTAACTTCACGTGTTGACCTTTTATCTAGAAGAACAACACGTGATAAATTGCTTGGTTATTTTGAAGTTTTATCAAAAAAACATCGGTAAAACATTTACTCTTCCCTTCTCTATAACAGAACTTGCAAACTATTTAGCCGTTGATAGAAGTTCTATGACAAGAGAATTATCTTATCTAAAAAAAGAAAATTTTATAAAACAAGACAGAAATAAAATAACTCTATTATTCTAAATCGTCCTAATTTTTTCACTAAAGGTATTGTTTTTTGCATATTATAATTATATAATTAACAAGATATAAAATTGAGAGGGGCAAATTCGTATGTCAAATACAATTGAAGATATAAAAAAATATAAGACAATTCACTTTATCGGTATAGGTGGAATTAGCATGAGCGGTATAGCTGAAACTTTAAAAAATTTGGGAGTTCATGTAACTGGTAGTGACTGGTCAGAATCTGAAATTACTAATAGGCTTATTTCTCATGGAATAGATGTTACAATTGGAAGTGATTTAAATAAAATAAGAAATGCTGATTTAATTGTATACACGGCTGCAATTTCAAAAGATGACCCTGAACTTGTAGAAGCTGACAAACTAAAAATAAAAACATGTGAAAGAGCAGTTTTTTTAGGTGAACTTACAAAATCATTTAAAGAAACAATTGGAATTTCAGGAACTCATGGAAAAACAACAACTACTTCTCTTGTATCTCTTTGTTTTATAAAAGCAGGATTTGACCCTAATGTGCAAGTTGGTGCTATTCTTAAGCAATTAGATGGCAATTACAGAATTGGTAACAGTGATTATTTAATATTAGAAGCTTGTGAATACGTAGAAAGCTTTTTACATTTTCATCCAAAAGCAGAAATAATTTTAAATATAGATAATGACCATTTAGATTATTTTAAGAATTTAGATAACATTAAAAATGCATTTAAAAAATATATACAATTACTTCCAAGTGATGGTCTACTTGTGCTAAATGCTGATGATAAAAATAGCCAAGATCTAGAAAAATATACAAAGGCAAAATGTGTAACATTTGGAATAGAAAATTCAAATGCAAACTTTGTAGCCAAAAATATAAAATTTGATAAAAATGGATTTGCAAGTTTTGATGTTTATAAAGATGGTATATTATTTGATAGCTTTAACCTATCAATATCAGGAATGCATAATGTATTAAATGCAACTAGCTGTATTGCTTTATGTAATAATTATGGTATTCCAAATGAAGCTATAAAAGAAGCATTTAAAAGTTTTACTGGAGCAAATAGAAGGTTAGAATTTAAAGGTAATTTGCGGAGAAGCTGCTATATTTGATGACTATGCTCATCATCCAACAGAAATAAAAGCAACTTCAGATGCTTTAAATAGAAAAATTTTCAATGAATCATGGGTAATATTCCAACCTCATACATATAGTAGACTTCAAAACTTATTAAACGATTTCGCAGATTCTCTTCTTGGATTTGACCATATTATTTTAACAGATGTATATGCTGCAAGAGAAAAAAATATATTTAACATTTCATCAAAAGACCTTGCAGATAAATTAATTTCACTTGGTAAACCTGTTCAATATATTTCAGAATTTGAAGATATAGTAAAATTTCTAAAGAAAAGTGTAAAGCCAAATGATATAATACTAACTTTAGGAGCAGGTACAGTAACAAATATCGGTCCAATGTTATTAAAATAGCACTCTACTCCTTCATTTGCTTTACCATAGTTTCTGCAAAAACTGCATATCCAAGTTTAAAATCATTTACCATAACATGTGTTAAAGCTCCGAACTAACTTACCATTTTGAATAATAGGGCTTCCACTCATGCCTTGTACAATTCCACCAGTCTTTTCGAGAAGCTCTTCATCTACAATTTTAATTATCATGCTTTTATTATCTGTGTTATTATTAGTATAAATTTTTTGTATTTCAATTTCATATTCTTTAGGTTCTCCATTTTCTAAAGTTGAAATCATGGTTGCTTTTCCTGTGGTTATCTCATTTCTAAGGGCAACCGGAATTTTTTTATTAGAATGTATTGGTAAACTATTAAAATCTTCAATATATCCATACACACCATAATTTGTATTTTTATAAATAACTCCAATAGTTGGTTTTCCCTCTATTGAGCCCTGAATTTTTCCGTGGTTTGCCACTCTGTGTTCCTTTAATTACAGATAAAATATTAGCATTTACAATATCTCCGAGATTCAATTTCTACCAAACTTTCAGTGTCACTATCTACTATTCCATGTCCTAAGCTTGCAAACTTTTTAGATTCTGGGTCGTAAAATGTTGTTGTTCCAACTCCTGCAGCTGTATCTCTAACCCATAGGCCTATTTTATAGGTATTATCACTAGACTTAACTGCCTTTAAATTTGTATTTGCAACTTCTCCATCTCTTATATAGGTTATACTCATATCTTTCCCTTTAGATGCATTTATACAATTTGTTAAATCACTTGTGCATGTAACAGTCTTTTTATCTACTTCGATAATAATATCTCCTTCTACAATTCCCGAGCCTTCATATGGTTTATATTTTTCCATATCATTTCCTGTTATTTCAGACATTCCGACAACTAATACTCCATGAGTATAAAGCTTAACCCCTATCAAATTTCCAAGAGGTACAACATCTAAATTTTCTATAACATCTACATTTATAGTTTTCACTTTAAATCCAAGTACACATACTTCTAAATTTAATGTACCTGTATAATCACCATCTACTGCATTTGCAGATACTGTAATCGTCTTATTATTTTCTAAATTTTCTATGTTTGGATTACTAGAAAATGTAGTTTTTATGTTCATTCCCAAAATTGTATTTAGGTTTAAAGCTTCCCCTTGAAATAATACAATATTATCAGGAAGATTTGCTATATCACTTATATAAATTAATAAAATAAGTAATAATAGTAATGTTATAGTTATACCAGTATTTTTAATAATCTTTTTCATCTTAAATGACCTCTTAAACTCAAATTAATCATTTATAGTATAACCAAATATTAAAAATAAAAAACGAATTTAATTTAGAATTAAATTCGCTTATTTTTATTTTGTTAATTTCACACTTCCACTTATAAAATCTGACAATTTAGGTAATTTAATTTTTTCTTTTGCAAGTGCCGAATAATAAGTTTTCTTTCTTGCTTCCACATTATATCCTAATGGATAGTTATTTTCTACATAGTACTTGTCAACATTGTCAATAGAATCACTAGAAGCACGTACTACGCAATAGTAACAAGCAGGAACATTTTTAAATTTTGCATTATCTTTATTTTTAAATTCTTTTTTGCTATATCCCTCTATCTTATATTTCGTCGAAAGTTCTGGGCACCAAACTCTGTGATAAGAACCTATTGCATTTTTGTTATTATCTACATTTATATAGTATATAGTATTTTCAGATATAGCTTCTTGATTTTCAGTACTTGGAACAATAGTATAATTGTTATAAGATGATGTTCCTACTGGAAGTCCTTGCATAAATGAAATAAAGCAAACATTATTTAATATAACTTCCCAATCTTCATCAGTAAGTTTTGGCATTTCAAAATCATGGTTTGAATTTCTTCCATATACATGCATAGCCTGAATTAAGTTATTAGTAATAGATTCTTTTATTACATCATATTTTTCATTATTAAATTCAGAAGATACACCAGGAAGAGCCGAATTACCATTATCTCTTGTGACTTTTAAACTATTTGTTTTACTTGTATTAATATCATTTAAAATTTCATTATTAAACCACTCTGTAAAGTTCCAAGCATCGTTATAATATTTTCTCGCATTTTCATCTAATCCTGATAAGAAACTTTCTTTATTGCTTGGTACAACTTCAAGATAACCCGCCTTTGAAATATATGAGTTCCCATTATAATAAAAAACTGCAATATAATTATCTAACGAATAATTTATAGTAAGTATTTTATTTCTTAATTCATTCGTATATTGTCTTGAATAATAAACATATGCTTTTAGCTCATGAGTAAAAGAGCTAGTTTCCCATGATTTAGTTGGTGTATATATGTAATATCCATCATACAAAGTAAAACATAACGCTGGAACATAAGACATAATCCTACTTCTACTTGCAGAAGTTGTTCCAAATGATGTTGCTAATGTTGAAGAAAAAATATTTAATGCTGCTTCTATATCTCTTATTTTCGCATCAGAAACAGTTAAAAATTCATTATTTGCTGTATTTAATTGAAAAGCCATTATAGTTTCATGAGATGCATTAGTAAGATAATCATCATACCTTGTCTTTAATGCTACTGTATCTACTTGAAAAGATACATATACAGATAATATAATAATTACTGGCAATGCTATTGCCAAAAATATTATACATAGATTTTGTAATTTCATAGCTTCAAGCTTTCTCCTTTTGTTAAAAAATAGTCTTTACCTTATGAGTTTTGTAACTTACAGATAAAGACTTTTTCATTTAATCTAAATTAATTTGCACTTCCTGTGACTGTTACCATTCCAGAGTATGTGCCTCCAATATTATATGAATTATTTCCACCTAAAGAATAAAAGAAATTTTTAAGCATTTGAGATATTGTCATATTTGTATTAATTGCTGTTGCTGTCAATAAATCGCCTTCCTTCATATACTTAACTCCATTTTTTTCTATTTCTTCCATTATTTGAGTTGTGTATATAGAATAACGTATATTCTCACCTATTTTAGTTTCATTTCCCATTAATGTCGATTGTTTCTTTGCTGGATTTTCGTCTAATACTTGTATTTCTAATGTTATATCATATGTATTTCCAGTCGAGTATAAATCTGCAACTAATTTATCATATGCATTATCAGTTATTTTTCCAGTAGTTCTAGCTGTATTTACAAATTCAGCAAGTATCGACTGAACATTAAGTTGTGATATATCATCTGTTCTTTCAGACATTGCCATCATTGGAAATACAAACATCATAATAGCTGCAAGAAATATAGCTACAACCATAGCTAATGAATCTCCCATATACTTCCCCTCCTTTTACTCTTTTCTTATTTATGCTTTTTCATCTAAATATACATATACTACTTCTCGTTTTATAGGATTTCTAAGTTCACCGAGCAGCATATATTCTATCTTCTTCATTTTCTATATAATTATTTGTATCATATGTTATAAGATATTCAGTAAATCTAGAATTTTTAAATTTATCTATAATTCCTTTTCCTTCACCCAAACATGGTACATGGTTTTCCGAAGTTTGCTTATCCCCCTGTGTTCCAGGTTTATCTATACTAAAATATGCTGTAATACCGTGATAAATCTGAATCTATTCTTTGAGCTGTTAAACTTTCTAAACCATTCCAAATACAATCAAAGTCTTTTAAATGGTAAGGATTTGGAATTTGCCTATATATTCTTTTGAATAATGAATACATTTCATCTACATTATTTAAGGGTTTTGTCCCTTTGCAATGAGCTAATATATAATTAATTTCATTTAATATCAATTCTTTTTGTGTTTTATTTCTATCATTCCAATTACTACATAATGTTTCAGTTTGTCTATCAAATCTTGTTACAATTTCTCCATTTTGGTCAATTATTGTAACTGCTGAACTTTCTGTGAAATATCTATAAATAGTTGGAAGCATATCTTCCAAAGTAACTATTCTATTTCCATCTTGATTAACAGACTCCATATCACTTTCGTAATATTCATAATATATAGTTTTATCAGATTCTACTGCTAAAACATCTGTTACAGTTTTTATAAGTGTAGACATTTGAAAAAGAATTGATAATGCAATTACAAATACAATTACTCCAAATCCTAATTTTAAGGCATCTGCTGCATTTTCCATAAAATTTTAAATTCCTTTCAAATTATGGATTTTGTGCTCCAGCTGCTACTGTAATCTTTGATATATAACCAGTTTTAGTATCAGTTGTAAATGTTATGTGATAGGTTGATGTTGTTTTTATGGCAGCACGTAATGTGTCTGGATCCTTTTCATTGTTAGGTCCTTCTACAGCAACTTGACGTTCTGCATTATCATCTGCAGCATTGCTTGTACTTACTACTCCCATCAAAGTTCTTACTGAACTACCTTTTTGATTTCCTTCGTAACTTAAGAACTTGCTATTAAATGATGTAACAGCTTGTTCATCAATACTACTTTGTCCTGTTCCAAATATGTCCCACACTGAGTTTACAACCATCATTCCTATTCCTATTAAAATAATTGAAATTAGTATAGCACCTGCTATAACTAAAGCTTTTGAAGCGTTTTCCATTGAAAATTCCTCCTTTGTTATATTTTATTATTAACTTTTACATACCATTATATTTTAACATTATATTTTCTAATGTCAATATTAAAATCTTTTTTTTTAAATTTCTATTTGCTTTAAACTTATTTTTGAAATTCTTCCTTCACCGATTATACTCTACATTTATGCACTTGAACGATGTTAGAGAAAAACTTGCTATAAATTCTTCAAGTCCTGCTTTTTTTAAAGCTTCCATCTGCCTTTGTACTTCATATATCTCTCCTTCATCATTGGTTCCAAGCAAAGTTATTTCTACTCTTAAGCAATATTTGCCATCATCTATATAGTTTTCACTATCATCTTTTTCTATATGATACAAAGTATTATTATCGATTGCTTTATTTATTATTGTAAGCACATCTGCGCCATATAGCGTTTTATCTTTGTATATATCTTCAAATTGTTTATTAAATGATGATATATCTGAAATTTTTCTAGTATTACTGTTTATTTTAACTGCTATCACAATAATAATTATTATAAGTATTATTGCTATTGTCCAAATAATTTTTTTCATTATAATACCTCTTTTATTATAACACTTTATACAATTTTTCGCAACTTTTTTATTATCTTTTTAACATTGTCATAGTTGCTTCAGAAATTCTGCCAGTTTCTGAACGATATTTTATATTTTCACCTTTTAGTTCAAAATAATAATCGTTTACATTTTTTAGAACTGTAAGTAGTGATTCAAGAGACATAGACTTATTTGATAGATATGGTTTTATATTTATTCCTGCACGTTCTATTACATTAATTGTAACTTGCTCAAATGGCATTCTCTCGTTCCAATCTAAAGTTAGATTATATAAAGTTACAAATTCTTGAGGTGTTATACCTCCTTTTCTATCTGCATAAACTTCAAATTTATTATTAAATTCAAAAACTTCATGTTGTGTCATGCTCTTGTTAACATCTGATGATAAGCTTGACATTTGCGTAAATTCATATACAAATATTGTAAACATTAAAGTTCCGAATTAATACACCTGCTGCCATTAAAAGGGCTTTTGATGCATTTTCCATATGCTCTCCTCCGATTTTTTATCTGTTAATTTGTTCAAATCGCATTTCTATTATTCTGCCCATTACTCTTTCATCTTTTACATTGTTGTCATTATAAGTAACTTTTGTACATTTAAAAGCTGCTGTTTTAAATCCATACATATTGCTATCTCCATTTATTACAGGATCTATGAATTTTGTTTTTATTATATTAGGATTACCAGTATAATTATCTTTTAAACTAAATGTTACTATATTGTCTTTTCCTGTTCCTTCTATAATATTTTCATTATATGTAAATATTATGTTAACATAGTGATCTAACATCGTTTTTTCTTTTGGATTATTATAAAACTCTATACCATATGTTCTATTATTATCTATTGCTTTATTTAATACGCTTATTATATCAATACCATACATTACTTTTTTGTTGTATGCATCAAAGCTATTATTAAATGCAATTATTTCTTTTTCCTCTTTGGTTTGTCCGTTTAGTTCCCATGTAAGCACTTATTTCTCCAAACGTATAGTAAAATAAAGATATTACAATCATTGAAATTAGTATTCCACCAGCCATAATCAAAGCTTTTGATGCATTCTCCATTTACTTTCCTCCTAATTATATCATTCCTCCCATTGCACTAAATGAAGTTGTCATACTCATAAGTCCAATTGCAACAAGTGGAATAATTAAGTAACCTACAAATAATAATATCATTGGAGCAAATCCTATCGTTTTTCCTATCATTCCTTTTCTAGAAATTAGTTTTTCATTAGAAGCTTTTCTCTTTTCTTTATAATATTCTCTTTCAGTATCTAATTCATCAAAAGCCTCTCTTATTGGTATCTTCTCAACTGCTGCTTGTAAACTTTCTACTATTGTAATTAGTTGTGGATATGATATATCATTTTTTAATTCTTCTAGCGCTTCCCATGCCCCTGACTCATAATTATTTACACATTTTGAGATTGGCTCTTTAAATATATTTGCATATCTCTCAAGCCACTCTAATATCATTTCTACGTTTACTCTTTCTATCTTCATAAGCATTAATATAATTGTTTGATATTGCATAACTTCATCTTCCATCTCAAGTTGTCTTAAGATTTTTTGGAAATGTAACATCCATGTTGGCGCCATATATCCTAAAGTTGATAATACTAATGCTATTAATACTTCAAACCATTTAAGATATTCACTATTAATTGTTTGCAACTTTGTATATACACTATCTACTACTTCATTTATTTCTTCTTCAGTTGCTTCTTCAAAATCTTTTGAATATTTTACTGCAAGTTTAATCTCTTCTTTTTTCACATTAGGAATTCCTCTAAAAGCATCTAAGAATTTGTTTTCAAGCTCTGTTTGCTTCATAGCTTTACTTTCTTGCTTATCAGACATAGATATTAGATTATAATCTGCAGTAGGTGTTGTATATATGTAATCTATTGAAACTCTATGTAGTTGTCCCATCAAGAATATAGATGAAAAGAAAACTACAACTACCAATGCAAGTTTGGTTAGATAAATCCATTCAATTTTATCTTTTGAAGCAGAATCTTTGATTAATTTAGTCAATTCTCTATATTGTTTTGTTCCCCTTTTAGGAATGAACAAATCTACTATTTTTTTTATTCCACCAATTTTATATACTTTTTGTTGCCAAGGATTTTGTGAATTTTTTACATTACTTTTTGAACCAGTATCTTTTACTTTTTTTACTAAAAGATATGATAAAAGTGTAACTACGACTATTGCAATTTGCATAATTAGCCCTAATTTTCCATTATAAAAACTAGAAGTAAAACTAAAATTCGAAACAGCCCAATTTTTAAGTGCTTCAATAAACAATACTGGTAAAACCGCTATAACTGATAAGCTTTGAAAAACATAATCTAGTTTATCTCTTTTTAATATCTCTATTTGCATTTCTTGCGTTATATTATTCAAGTTTTTTAAATATAGTGATGCACCTTCTGAAGTTTTTCTATCTCCAAATTCACGTGTTAAATATGATATTCCTGCAAATTCCTTTAAATAACTATTTGGTGCAATATCATAATACTTTTCTAATTCTTCTTCTGGATTATCTGATATAAGTATTTCGTAAATTTTTTCTCCTTGTCTTGAAACTTCTAATTCATCATTTTGAGATACTTCATAAATAGCTTCTTCTACCATGTTATACTCATGATATGCATGTCTTATTTCAGAGAAAAATTCTACTTGTTGTTTTAAAAGTTTATTATCTAGTTTTCCAACCATTCCGTCTATTACAGTATCTATCATAAATATTTCTAATAATAGAAGTATTCCAAGTAATAGTAGATTAGAATGAGCTACAACAATAATTATAATTGTAAGTGGAATTATTATTAAAAGAGCTTTTGTAATTATTGAAGATGCATGTCTTCTTGTTTGATACTCATCCTCTATATTTATTATTTCTAGTCTTCTTCTTAATTTTAATAAATATTTTTTAATACCTGGTGTTTTTACATATATCATATAAAGCTTTTGATATAATACTTCTGAAGAAAATTTATTTTTTTCTGTACCTTGTCTTAATTCTCTAATGTATTTTCTCTCGCCTCTATTTAATATCTTGTTAATTGCCACATAAGCAATTATTATAACAACAAGTGCTGCTACTGCTCCTCCCATTAAATACACAAGAACTTGATTTGACATATATAACACACCTCCTTCTTCTTACGTTTAGAATTATTACTATTTAGCTTTTTTTGTTGTTTTCTTAGCTACTTTTTTTGTTTCTTTCTTAGGTTCTTTTTTTGATTTATCAATTTTTTCTACTCCTGCATATCCGTCTTTGATTCTTATACCCCAATTTTCTTCTACAAATTTGTCAAATCCTTCTATGTCAGAATCATCCATATTATTTCTCATTTCAATCAAATTATTATCTGATATCTTGTTTGTTATAACATAGCCATCATCTATATATTCCATTATATTTACATATTTATATGTTTCTCTATCAGTTACTTTTCCAAAATAACGTGTTGCATTATCCATAAATTTATCCATTTTACCTTCTAATGTCTTTTCATTTCTATGGTCAAATGTATATTCATTTTTACTTTCTATTGGAATACATTCTGTAACCCTTTCTATATATCTTCTTCCTCTAAAGTCTTTTACTAAGTGAATATCAAAATTTAAAACTTGTATAACCTGTTCTTCTGCTGTTTTTTCATCTTTGAATACACCTGCTCTTAGCATTGAGTTTCTTAAAGCTGTAACTAAGTTAGGAAAAGTTTTAGCATGGTGAGTAAATAATGTAAATTTAGAAGCAACTTGGGCTGCTTGTATCATCCAAGATGCTACCGGGTCTGTTGCAACCTCTCCGGATTATATTTACAGAACCATCTGTCTTCTTTTGAACGTCCAAACCTTCTTGTCCAGATACAGTTTCTGTTTCTCTAAATGATAATATGTTTCTTGTTGGATATATTTTTCTTAAGTGCAACTCAAAAGCTGTTTCTTGAACCCTTATGTTCATTGTTTCATAAATGTTTTCTATCATAGCCATAAGCATAGTTGTTTTTCCACAACCTTGCTCACCAGTAAGTGAAATAATTCTTGCACCCTTTACTAAATATTTCAATAAATCTATTGCTTTATCTTTTCCAGAACATGTAATAATCTGTTCTAGTGTAGCTCTTTTTACGTCGAATTTTCTTACGAAAAACGCCCATGTTTCTGACATTGATGGTCTAACTACAACAACACGAGAACCATCTTTCATTTCATTAATTTTGTAACCATTTGAGTCAGATAATTGTCCTGGGTTATTATATTTATAAATATTTTGGCAAACTCTTTTTAGTTCACTCTCAGTACCAAAGCTTAAAAATGCAAGTCTTATAGATTTACCTTGAAAGAAAATCCATATACTATCACATGCTCTAGGTACTTTATTATCTAATATTTGGTCTAGATAATCTCCATCAGTTTGAGCAACTTGGCTTAAGAAGCTTTCAGGTAAACCTGATACACCACCTGAAACTCCATCTATATTCATGTCTCTTACTTCGTCAATGCTGCTATATCCTTTATATGACTGATAAATCCTTTGTGTTACTATACTTAATTTATCTTCATATGTAAGTTCAATATTTTCTTTTTCATATATATCATCAATTTCTTCAGGTGTTATTACATAACTTGGTTTAGCTTCTCCTGCAATATATTTTAATGCAGCTAAATTATATTTTTTTATAAGTTCTGTTAAAGCTTCATATCCAAATTGCAATTTATATATGTATAAAAGTATATCAAATTTATCCTGAGATGAAAGCAATGATGGTATATCAAATGGTATTGCTTTTGATATATTTGTTTCATTTGCCCCATACTCTCTAGCTAACAAATCAAAAATCAACTCTTTAACATATTTTTTATCATTAACATCTCCATAAGTACACCCTTTTAATGCTTTTTTAAGCTCATATTTTTTATTTTTTCTTCTTTTTAACTCTTCTTCTGATAATCCAATATCATATAAGTTTATTTTTGTTATTTCGTCAAGTCTTTTTTTAATGAATTCTGTCATTTTTTCAAGAGTGTAAGTTTTATCATCTTGTTCTATTTCTTCTTCAACTTCTTCATTTTTCCTTGCAACTAGAATCCTTGTTACTAAAAAAACTGCTCCTGCTAAAACTAATAAAATTGCTAGTACATTTATCATATTCATGTTTTTGGATTCCTCCTCTCACGTTTTTTAACCCCTCATTTGTAGTTCTTGCATTTTATATACAATTGTATCTACTGTTCTTTTTATTTCTTTTATAAAAAATGATGTTCTGTCTTCCATACCCTCTAATTTTTTAATTCTTGTATTTAAGAAAAATTCTGCTGCTACTCCTTCTTGTACTGCCTCTGAAAATAGATTACAATATGGAATTGACAAAATTTCCTTTTTTTCTCCTAATTCTCTTGATATATTTTTGCATGAGTATTTTGATTTTCTATCATATCTATTTATTAGTGTAAGCACTTTTTTGGGTTTAAAAATTTCCGTATTTTCTTTAATCTTTAATATTTTTTTCATTTCTGAAAGTTTTTGTTCTATATTTAGAATAATAATATCAGACATATTTAATATTTCTTTTGTAGTATCATTTTCTAATCCATTATTTACATCAACAAAAATTATATCATAATGTTTTCTTGCTATTGCAAGTATATCCTTGCAAGAATCATATAATTTATCATAGTCCGTTTCTTCTTTTTTTCTTGGTGCTGATATTATTTCTAATCTATTTTTATAAATTATTTTTGTATAATTAGGCACCATATCTGGGACAAGACGATTTGCCATTGCAAGCCTTGACATTCCTTCTATTCCAGACTCTATATCTACTCTTGGCTTGCTATTTGATAGGAACTGGAACATACCTGTTTTTCTTTCTCCTATAAAAGCTTCTCTTAACACATTATCACCATATCTTGTTGATACTAATAATACTTTATAATTATGTTCTATTGCCATATATGAAGCTGTTGCAAGTGCTGAATGTGTTTGTCCTATTTTACCTGTATTGTTATTCCAAAAAGTAATAATTGCCATACCTTAAGACTCCTTTTCCATAGTTTTAATAATCTTTTTTACTTCATTTGGAGATATGTCTTCATTAAATATTATTGTTATAAAATATTCTAAGCTGTCTTTATAATGCTCACTTAATTTTTTTATTTTTATTCTAGATATAATTTGATTTTCAACCATAACACTATAATTTCCAAGTTCTATTGGGAAATTTAAGATTTCATCATCCCAATTTACTTTGCTACCTAAAGATAAATAGTCTAAATATTCATTTTCTTCTTTCAAAGAATATCTTGAAAACAGTACTTTTGTCATTTTTACTGGATTATCAAAAATATTTAAAATTTCTATTCCTTTTTTTAATGAATATAAATCAAATGCAGTTATGAAACAATTTTGATTATTTTTTTCAATTTCGAAGTTTTTTGCCATTTCAGCATTATCAATATCAATAAGTATAATATCATATTCTAATGCTTTTTTATCATTTCCTAGATAATGCTTTATTTCATCGATATTTTTAAATCCAACAGCAACATCGAATCCTTCAAATTCTGTAACATATGATTGTGTCGGATTTATTGCTGGAATTACATATCTTGCTTTTTGGAGTATTGTTGCATCTATTAGTAAAACTCTTTTTTGTGCAAGAGTTAAAATCCTAGATATATATAATAAGAAATCAATTTTATCATATCCACCTATAAATCCTACTGTTTTCATCGATTTAACCCACTTATCCTTTCTTTATAAAATCAACTATTTACACGTATTATATGTAGGAAAGCCAAAACTTTCCTACATATAATATTTTATCTAGATAATCCATCTACATATTGTTGTCTAGCTGTTTTTTGTCTTTCTATTTCTTCTTGTAATCTTGCTTCTATGTTTGTTAATGTTTCTCCTGAATATCCTCCTAATGCTGCATTTATATTTTGTCTTTGATTTCTTACAGCTTCTGTATATCTTTGAGATAATGCATTCATAGCTGTAGCTGTTATATTTGGATTAACATTCATTAAGTTTATTACATTTTGGCTTGGAACATATGTTGGTGTTGAAGCGTTTTGTATTCCTGCATCAACGTATGTTGTTGCATACAATAAAGAGCCTTCCATTATATATGCCTCAACTATCGCATTACTCATTGTCAAAATTTCATCTTCTGATACTTTAACCCATATTGTCTCACTATCTGTTTGCTCTATATGTTTTTTTGATAATACTATGTAATCTTCGCCACTTGGTAATCTTAATCTGACATCCACAAATTCTCCCTCTTCTAATTGTGATGGAAGCACTACCATATTATATTCTTGTAATCTTACATCTGATGAATTTTCCTTTCCATCTTGATTAATCATATCAGTTGTAAGAATTGTTCCTGGTCTTAATCCTATCTTTGCAGTTGCAACTTCTGTTATATATTCTGCCTGATTTGCACTTGTTATAGCATTACTTGGAGTATTTGTTTTTTCTACTTCTTTAAAAGTTCCTTTTCCTATTAAATTATCTCCTGATAATACTTCACTAGTCAAAACATAAACTTTTTGATACTCAATAGCTGCTTGCTCTTGTTTCATTTTTGATAGTTGTAAAATTAAAAGAGTTATTATAATTCCTGTAATAATTAATGTTAAAAACATACCTAATAAAAATGATGTTCTTGCTTTTTTTTGCATGGGATTCATTGTCATATGTCTTTTCCTCCTTTGTATTCTGCTTTATCTATATAATTTAGGCAGAATAATTTATCTTATTTTATTATACATTATAATAAATAAATATACAATATTTTATACCTTTTGTAATTTATTTGTTAGTTTTCTGTAATATTGTTGTAATATTTATTGTTTTATCGTTTTAATTATATCATTATTATTATTTTTTTTACAAGATTTTTTTTACAATTTTTTCTTGTTTTATTTTTCAATTTTTTGTGCATTATATATATTGAAAAACGAAGAAATTTGTTTTTCAAATACTAAGAAATTAACTTTCCTAGGAGGTGAATTAAGGATATGGCAACATCAAATAACAATAGAAAAGTAGTTCCAGAAGCTATGGACGCTTTAGATAAGTTCAAATATG
>CANSWM010000021.1 GCA_947650745.1 uncultured Clostridium sp.
AAGTACATCGCGGGGTGGAGCAGTTGGCAGCTCGTTGGGCTCATAACCCAAAGGTCGTAAGTTCGAGTCTTACCCCCGCAACCAAATTTAGCAAGTCCTTTAGGATTTGCTTATTTTTATATTCTAGAAAAGTACGCGCGTAGCGTGTAATTGACGTAGAAGATAATTATGGCGAATGTTACAATTTCTTTGTGATTTTGTTACTTAAAAATTGTTAAGTCGGTTTTTTATGCATTTCTATAAAATATCACAAATTAGCAAAGAAAACAAAATTTAAAAATGAATAATATCACAAGTTTAAGCCAATACTAATACAATAGTATTGACAATGTAATAACAACGTGATATTATATAAATATAGTTTGGAGGTGTTGCAAATGGCAAGAACAGATAATATTAATATAAGAGTAGAACCAAAATTAAAAAAAGAAGTTGAAAAAACATTAAATGATTTAGGTATGAATATAACAGACGCAGTAACTGTATTTTTTAAGCAAATTATAATGACAGAAAGTATTCCATTTATGATAAAAAAACCAAAATTAAATGCTGAAACTATAAAAGCAATAGAAGACGCAGAAAAAGGAATAAATTTAAGCAAAGGATACACAGACTTAGACAAAATGTGGGAAGATTTAGAGAAAGAGGATGAATAATGCTAATCGTAAAATATAGTAATTTATTTAAAAAAGATTTAAAACTTATGCAAAAAAGAGGGCGTGATATAAATAAACTAAAAGAGGTTATAAAATTTTTAGCAAATAATGAAAAGTTACCTGACAAATACAGAGACCACTTTTTGTCAAATAATTATAAACGGATATAGAGAATGTCATATAGAACCTAATTGGCTTTTGATATATTCTATTAATTCAAAAGAATTAATCTTAACAGCTTTTAGGACAGGTTCACATTCTGATTTATTTGAATAAAAAAAGAAATGTTATATAATAAATTTCCCTTAATATAACTCTTAATATTTATAATATACAATATAAGGAAAATAGGTAAAAATGGAAATAGAAGAAAAGCTGATTATTGCAAAGGTTATGGATAAAGTTAAAATATGTAGAACAAAAAATAAGATAGTAAATACAGAGTTTTTAACAATATACCAGAAAGAAATTATACAAAAAGAATTAAACAAAATAAAATTTAAAAACTATTTCTTCTTTGGAGGATATGATGAGGCAGAAGGAGAAAGTCTTATTATATACCCAGACAAACTAGAAAAGGAATTAGTCATAAAAAATTTAGAGAATATAATAAAAGTTATAAAAATCACACTCCCAAAAGAGCTAATAGGGAAGTATAGCCATAGAGATTACCTAGGTTCAAGCATGCAAGCTCGGGTTAAATAGAAATAGAATAGGAGATATAATTGTATATGAAGATAAAGCATATATAATAGTGTTAGAAGAAAATGTAAAATATTTAGAAGAAACTTTAAAATCACTTACTAAATTTAGTAAATCCGTATTCGAAATTATAGATTATAGCGAAATTGAAATAAAGGAGCAGGAGTTTGAAGAGATAAGGATAAATGTATCATCCTCAAGGCTTGATAGCATTGTATCAGAAATTGCAAGAATATCAAGAACAAAAGCAGAAGAGATTTTGAAAGAAGAAAAAGTATTCATAAATTCAAAATGTGAAATAAAGCCAGCAAAAATACTTAAAGAAAGAGATGTACTAGCAATTCGAGGGAAAGGCAAGTTTGTAATAGACAAGATAATAGAAAACAGTAAAAATGGAAGAGAACTAATAATAGTCAAGAAATATAAATAGTTTGATTTATGAAAAAGGTAGCAACAATTCACGAAAAAATATAATTTGAATATAATATAGGGATAGCTATATTAGGCTATTTAAAGTCTTCCTACCAACATAAATATTACAAGATTACTACACGAATATTACGAAAATTTGACAAAGATTAAAAAAAATAGTATAATTATTTCGTGTGATGAAAAATTTAGGAGATGATTTATGAAAAAAAGTATAGTAATATCCTTATTGACAATAGCCACACTATTTTGTACAGCATTATGTAGTTTTGCGTCAACAGGAAAAGTTACGACAGATACTTTAAGACTAAGAAAAGAGGCATCAACAGATTCTTTGATATTAGAACTTTTATCAGAAGATGACAAAGTAGAAATACTAGAAGAAGAAAATGGTTGGTATAAGGTTAAATTCGAAGACAAAATCGGATATGTAGCCGCACAATATATTGATGTTTTAAAAGAAACAAATGTAAATAAAGAAAATTTAAATAAGGATAATAATCAAAATAGCGAAAATACTACTACTGGAACATCACAAAATAATGAAGGACAAACAAATACAGAAAATAATAATAATCAAAGCAACAAGAAAGTTAAAGTACTAGTAGTAGGACAAAAAATATATATAACACCACTTATTAATGCACTAGTAATAGATACATTAGAAACAGAAAAACAAGTTGAAATTGTAAGTGAAATTAATGGTTGGTCTTATATAAAAGTTGGAACAACATCAGGATGGGTTAGAACTGAAAATATACAAGAAAAAGAAATAGAAGCTAATACTTCAGATAGTGAAAATAATAATACTTCATCACAAAAAGTAGGATATATTTCGGAAGACTCAGTAAACTTTAGAAAATTACCAAATACATCAGCAGATATAATAACAAAACTTCCAAAAAACGCTAAAGTTAAGATAATATCACAAGATGAAAAATGGATGCAAGTAGAGTATAATGGAGACACAGGATATGTAGCAGGAGTCTATGTATCAGATAAAGCATTAACAACAACTACAACATCAAGAAGTTCTGCACCAAGAACAGCTAAGACACAAGCAAAAGTAGAAACAGTTAAAGAAGAAAAAAGCGTATCGAGCGTAGAAGAAACTGTATCAGATGGAAAAGTAACAGGAGCAGATGTAGTAAGTTATGCTAAACAATATTTAGGATATAAATATACATCAGGAGGAAGTACTCCAAGTAGAGGGTTTGACTGCTCAGGATTTACAACATATGTATACAAACATTTTGGAATATCACTTTCACGTACATCAAGCGGGCAGGCTTCAAATGGCGTAAAAGTTAGTCGTGATAACTTAGCAGTAGGAGATATTATATGCTTCTCTAGCTCAAGTGCATCTAAAAGAATTGGACACGTAGGAATATATGTCGGAGGAGGAAAGTTTATACATTCTGCAAACTCTAGACAAGGTGTAATAATTTCAAAGGTTTCAGGAGATGGATATTATTTTGTAACAGCTAGACGTGTTGTCTAATGTTATAATTTTGAAAGGAAGAAAAATATATGCGGACTGCTAAATATTATAGCAGTTGGATATATAATAGGAATAGTATGGGGGCTATATTTAAAAATAAGTATAGTTCCCATTATTTTTATATCGGTTGGAATATTAATATTTTTTTACAAAAGAGTAAATTTTATATCTAAAAATAAATATTACATTTTAGCATTATTAATTGCTATTTTAGTTTCAAATTTTCATATAAAAATATTAGAAAACAAATTTAATACATTATATCAAGGCTTAGATAAAATAGAAGTTGTAGGAATAATTACAAGTGAAGGAAAAACAAAAAATTATAACACAATATATACTTTAAAAGTTAAAAGCATCAATAAAAATGTTAAATATAGTGGAACTTACTTAAATTTATATTGTAAAGACAAAAATTTAGGTTATGGAAAACAAATAAGTTTTATACGGAAGTTTTGAAAAGGCTCAAGAAGCCACAAACTATAAAGCATTTGATTATAGCCAATATTTAAAAACTAAATACATATATGGAAATGTAAAAATAGAAAAAGATTTAATAGTCTCAGAAAAAACATATTTAAATCCTATACTTATTTTCTCAAATAATCTAAAAAACAAAATAGAAAAAAACTTAGAAGAAATACTAGGAAAAGAAGCTTATATCGCAAACCGGAATATTACTTCGGAGATATATCTAAAATTCCAGAAGAAATCTCTGAAAACTTTAGAACAAGTGGAATATACCATATTTTGGCAGTGTCAGGCACACATGTGCGGAGTTATATTAATAGGGATAACGTATCTATTAAATAAAATAAAGCTCTCAAAAAGGAAAATAAACGTAATTTCAGCTATGTTTTTATGCCTGTTTATGACTCTTACAGGATTTACAATGTCTGTAATTCGAGCAGCAATTATGGCATTACTTGGGATAATTGCCCGGATTTGTACATAGAAAGAGCAATTTAATTAATAACATATGTATTACTCTTCTTATAAGCATAGTTCATAATCCATATAACATAAGAAATATCTCAGTACTTTTATCATATGGAGGAGTTATTCGGAATAATATTTTTCTTTGAAATAATACAAAAAGAGTTTGATAAAATAATAAAGCAAAAAGGAAAAATAGCTTATTACATAAAAAACACTATAAGTGTTAGCTTATCAGTTCAAATTGTAATTGTACCAATAATGATATACTATTATAAAACAATATCTTTTACGTTTTTAATTGCAAATCTTTTGAGCCGGAGTTTTAATAAGCATAATCATAATTTTAGGATTTATTATTATAATCATATCAATACCATTTATGGGAATAAGTAAAATAATAGGCATTTTATACAAGATGCTAATAAAACTATTATTATTCATAATAGAAATCACATCAAAAATTCCATTTTCAAAAGTTTATGTAAAAACTCCATTTTTATATCAAATAATTTTATATTATCTAATCATATTTATAATTCGGATATCTTTTAAAAACAAAAAAACTTCAAAAAATTTTAAAATACAAAAAGCAAATTATAGCCGTAATTTTAATAATAATTCTAATTCCAAATTTTATAGAAAATGTTCCAAATAACAAATTAAAATTATATTTCATAGATGTAGGACAAGGAGACTCTTGCTTAATAGTTACGCCGAATAATAAAAAAATACTAATAGATGGGGGAGGAAATGAAAATTATGACGTACGGAAAAAATATACTTCTTCCGTATTTGTTAAATAGAAGAATAAATAGGCTTGACTATATAGTTTGTAGCCATTTCGATACAGACCATGTTGGTCGGAATATTGGCTATTTTAGAAAATATAAAAGTAGAAAATTTAATAGTATCGAAGCAAAAAGAAGAATATAAAAATTATAAAGAAATAGTACAAATAGCAATGAAAAAGAAAGTAAACATAATGGTAGTATCAGCAAAAGATAAGATAGATATAGATAAATATACTTATATAAATATACTATATCCAGAAAAAAAGCTTACATTTTCTGATATAAATAACAATTCGCTAGTCTTAAAATTTGTATATAAAGATACAAAAATAATGTTTACTGGAGATATAGAAGAAGAAGCGGAAAGAGAAATACTTAAAAGATATACTATAAAAGATTTAAAAAGTGACATTTTAAAAATTGCACATCATGGCTCAAAAGGTTCAACAACTACAGAATTTTTAGAAGCAGTATCACCTAAAATTGCTTTAATTGGAGTACGGCAAAAATAACACATTCGCACATCCAGGAAAAGAAACAATAGAAAAACTAAAAAAAATAAAATGCAAAATATACAGAACAGACGAAATGGGAGAGGTAGAAATAAATGTAAAAGATAAACAACGAATTACTACAAAAACCAAAATTGCAACTAAAAATAGTTGCTAAAATATAAAAGGAGTGATATAATAATATGAGTAGTATAGAAAAAGAAATAGAAAGACTAAAATCAAAGCCAAAGGATTTTACATATGATGAATTAAAAAGAGTATTAAATTATTTTGGATTTATTGAGAATAATAAAGGAAAGACATCTGGTTCAAGAGTGAAATTTGAAAGCAAATATCATGGTAAAATAGAGATACATAAACCACATAAAGGAAACAATTTGAAACCATATCAGATAAAAGAAATATTAGAAAAAATGAAAAAATTGGAGGGATTTTAAATGAGTAATATAATGAAATATAAAGGATATTGGGCAGAAGTTAAATATAGTGATGAAGACGAATGTTTTTGCGGAGTTATAGAAGGACTAAAAAACGATAGCATTTCATTTGAAGGAACCACAGTTAAAGAACTAAAGAAAGATTTCAAAGACGCAATTGACCATTATCTAGAAAATAATGAAAATCCAGAAAAACAATGTAAAGGTTCATTAAATGTTAGGTTAGGAGTAGAACTTCATAACAAAGCAAGAATTAGGTCAGTACAAGAAAATATTTCAATTAATGAATTAATTAAAAATGCAGTTGCATTATATTTGCAAAAAAATTAAAAGCATTAAAAAATATGTTAGAGGAAAGATAAATACTTTATTTATTTCCATCAAAATAATTTGTAATTCCAATAAAAATTCCCCAGGCAAGTCTATTTTGATAATCATCTTGTTCTAATAGATTTGCTTCTTCTGGATTTGATAAAAAACCGCATTCAACTAATGCTAAAGGAATTTCTACATTATCAACTATATATATATTATTTATTGGTTTGGAAACTCTATGATTATTTTTGTTAATAGATTCGCCAAGAGAAGCTTGAATTAGTTCTGCAAGAACTTTTCCATTTTCGTTTTTAGAATTATAAAAAGTTTGCCAGCCATCATATTGAGACTCAGGAATTTTGTTCAAGTGAATAGAAACAAAAATATCTGCTTCAGAACTATTTCCGTATTTTTACCCTATTTTTTATATCAGAAACTTTTTTTTGGCTTAAAGTCTTGCTATCTATTTCATAAATCGCATTTTTATCAGAACGTGTTAAAATAACAGTAGCATTTGCTTGTTCTAAAAGATTTTGCAACTTTAAAGCTATTTTTAAATTTATATCTGACTCAGCAGTTCCATCTGCAGCTGTTGCTCCGTCCATCTTCTCCGGCCATGACCTGCATCTATAATAACAACTTTTTCAGTCACAGGGAGGCTAGATACCTGTGTAATATCATAACTTCTATTTTGATTTTTATTATCAGTTTTAGCCAAATAAACTGAAAAAGATAGAAATAAAAGACATATTATTAAAGCAACCCTTTTCTTTTTTAAAATAAACAAAATATACCTCCACAAAAAGAAAAAATCATATACCTAAGTATATGATTTTAAAAAAGATTTATTACATAAAGAAATTTTAATATTTAGACTTAATTACTAATCTTCTGTTAATTGCATATGCACTACCAGGTGTAGATTTTGCAAGATGCTTTACTTGTGCGCCAATTTCACCAATTTCTAAGATATTGTGAAATCTACCTTTTGAAACTTCCACAATACCTACTGAAATAGAAACAAGTGGAAACTCTTCAATAATTCCCTTTCTGTTAGGTACTTCTAAATATCCTCTTTCTTTATCCTCATCTGAAAAATAATCAAGAATTTTTTGGTCAAATTCTAATATAATGTTTTGGCAAATTGCTTCATAATTATCTTTTGAAACAAGAGCAACAAAATCATCTCCACCAATATGTCCAACAAAATTGTGAGAGTTTTCATCTGTATTAACATTACTAGAAATTATTCTTGCTGTTTGTTTTATTATTTCATCTCCACCTAAAAAACCATAGGTATCATTATAAGCTTTAAAATTATCTAAATCAAGATATAACACAGCAAATTCTTGCTTTTTAAGTAAACGCTTTTTTAATTCTGCTTGAATTGGAATATTACCAGGAAGTTTAGTAAGAGGGCTAATACCTCTATTTGTAAGCACAAGAGTAACAAGATTATTAATTATATAATATAATGCTTTATTTGATATAGGTTTTTTTATACAATATTCTATTTCCTGACTTAAAATATCTAATTCATGCTCAGACGAAGTGTCTGAAGTTAATACAATAACAGGTGTTGCATTATTATCTTCGCTATCTTTAATCATTTTACAAATATCATTAACATCACTTTCATAAATAGCATCTTCATTAATAAGTATTAAAGTAGGCATATCAAGTAAATGACTAGATAAATTACCGAGAAGTAATATGTTTTAATGCAATTTCTTTATTGCTCTTAAATTCATTTTTTAATTCAGTTATAATATCTTCATTATCTTCTACAATAAAAATTTCATGTATCATATTTCAAGTTTACTCCATTTTAATAATTTTTACCCTTTATAGTTCTAGATACGCCATCTACATCAGTTGCAGTAATAGTAACAATTATATTGTTGTTACCAACTTCATATTCATAAGAAAATTCTGTTTGACCATTACCATTAAAAGTTTTAGGCTCTTCATCATTAATTTGCTGAGTAACAGTATCAACACCTTCTTCATCACGTACAGTAACAAAAAGAGTACCATCTATAATATAAAATCCTATTTCAGGTCGTTTATTTCCTTTAAAATCTTGCTTTTTACTCAAAGTTATATTTGAAGTATTTACAGCAGTAATATAAAGAGTATTTAGACCAGAAGGAATTTTCGTTAACTGCTCAATAAAGATATCCCCTTCATTATTTGGATATACTGTGACTTCATCTTCAGAATTCCATTTATAAGTCATACTAGCTATACCGAGTAGTATCAGATGCAATAATTTTTATATCAGAATTATTTACAATAGATAGTTCTATTGCGATACCATCATAAGTATATTCAAAACTGCTTGATGCAGATTTATTGTTATCATCAATTGCAGTAACATTAAGAGTGCTTGTTCCAGCAGGAATATTTAAATCAGAAATTACAAATTCATTCTTTGAATTACCTCTAACAATTGTTTCTTCGCCATCATTCCACTTATATTTAATCACATAAATACCTTTATTATGTTTAATAGAAACAACTGCATTATTTCCATCTTTTGCAAACTCAATAACAGGTACAGTATTATCAACAATTGTATTTTTTGACGAATCATTTGAGATTAAAGAATAAGTACCTTCACCTATGAAAATTGCTCCAAGACCAATAATACAAAATGCAAAGAATTTAACAATTGTTTTAATTGGCAAAGGGCCTTTTGGCTTGCCTTCAGTTGTATATAATATCTGATTCATATTAGACTTTCACTCCTTTATAAACTGCATTATAACACAAGCAAAAAAGTTTGTAAATAAGAAAATTATTGATATTGCAAAAACTATAAAGAAATAGTATAATTAACTAATAAAAAATAATCTTTTAAGGAGATAGAAGTAAAAATGTATGAAAATTTTAAAGTATTAATAAGTGAAGAAAAATTACAAGAAAGAATCAAAGAACTTGCAGAGCAAATTGATAAAGATTATAAGGGAAAAGAAATAACAGTTATCTGTGTGATGAGAGGAGCTGTATTTTTTGCAGTAGAATTAACACTTAAGATGAAAACAAAATTAAAATACGAATTTATAACAATGACAAGCTACGAAGGAACAGATTTAACAGAAGAAGTAATCCTAAGAACAGACTTAAGAGATTCAATAGAAGGAAAAGATGTATTAGTAGTAGAAGATATTATAGATACAGGAAGAAGTATGAAATATTTATTAGAACATTTAAGGTCAAAAAGTCCAAGAACTTTAAAAGTTTGTGCACTTGCAAACAAACCATCAAGAAGAGAAGTAGACGTACAGATAGACTATCTAGGTTTTGAAGTACCAAATAAATATGTAGTAGGATTTGGATTTGACATAGATAATAATTATAGAAATCTTCCTTATGTAGCTTATTTAGAGGGATAAAATGTTTAATATAGAAGAAGAATTAAAAAAACTTCCAGGTAAACCACGGGGTTTATTTGATGAAAGACAAAGAAGATAACATTATATATGTAGGAAAAGCAATATCGTTAAAAAATAGAGTTAGGCAATATTTTAGAAAAAATAATAAAACAGCAAGAATAATAAAAATGGTTTCATTAATAGACCACTTTGAATATATTGTAACAGATAATGAAGCAGAAGCCTTAATTTTAGAATGTAATTTAATAAAAAAGAATAGACCTAAATTTAATGTTTTATTAAAAGATGATAAAAGCTACCCATATATAAAAGTTACACTTCGGAGAAGAATACCCAAATGTTTATATTACAAGAAGACTTGTAAAAGATGGAGGAAGATATTTTGGACCATATGCAAACCCAGGTAGTGCAAAAGAAATGACAGATTTTATAAAAACAAGGTTTAAGATAAGACAATGTAGAAACTTTAAGAAAAATACAAGAGTATGCTTAAACTATCATATAGGAAGGTGCTTAGGTCCATGTGCAAATGAAGTTTCAAAAGAAGAATATAAAAAACAAATAGACCAAATAATAATGCTGCTTGAACGGAAAAATAGAAAATGTAAAAAAAGAATTAGAAGATGAAATGAAAGTTTTGGCAGAAAAACAAAAATATGAAGAAGCGGCACTAATTCGTGATAAAATACAAGCAATAGAAAACATTTCACAAAAACAAAAAGTCTCTAATATATCATTAAATGATATAGATGTAATAGGAATCGCAAGAAATGACTTAAGTGTATGTGTAGAAGTATTTTTTGTAAGAAATAGCAAAATGATAGGAAGAGAGCATGTATTTTTAAATGAACTAAAAGATATGGAAACAGCTGAAATACTTTCGGGATTTATAAAAGAATACTATTTAACTAAAGAGGACTTACCAAACAAAATAATGATAGAAGAAGAAATAGAAGATGAAGAAATTCTATCAGAAGTACTTTCACAAAATGCAGGAAGAAAAGTAGAAATAAAATCTCCAAAAAAGGGAGAAAAACTAAGATTTGTAGAAATGGCTAAAAATAATGCAAAAGTTACATTAGAAAATAAAATGGAAGATAAATATGACATTTTAAATGAGCTAAAAGAAAAACTAAATTTAGAAAAATTCCCAAATAAAATTGAAACATTCGATATATCAAACATATCAGGAACAAATATTGTAGCTCGGAATGTGTGTATTACAAAACCGGAAAGATAAATAAATCACTATCTAGAAGATTTAAAATAAAAACAGTATTTGGGCAAGATGACCCAAGATGTATGGAAGAAGTAATAGAAAGAAGAATAAAACACTCATTACAAAATGAAAAAAGTGGGTTTGGAAATTTGCCAGATTTGATATTTGTAGACCGGAGGAATTACACAAATAAAAGCTGCGATAGAGGCATGTAAAAAATGTGAAGTAGAAATACCAATTTATGGAATGATAAAAAACGATAAACATAGAACAAAAGCATTAATTAATATAGAAAGAAAAGAAATACCACTAACAGAAGCGGCAATGAATTTAATTACAAGATTTCAAGACACAGTTCACGATACAGCAATAGAATATCATAGAAAACTAAGAGATAAAGAAATGACAAAATCAAAACTAGATGAAATAGAAGGAATTGGTCCAAAGAAAAAAGAACTTCTTTTAAAGAAATTTGAAAGTATAGAAAAAATAAAGAATGCGAAAATAGAAGAATTAATTAAAATAAAAGGAATTAATGAAGAACAAGCTAAAAAAATAAAAGAAAGTCTATAAAAAAATCGTAAATTGAGCTCAAAAAATAGTAATAAAAATAAATTCCCCAAATATACATAGTATAAAGGGGGAATACAAATGAAAAAAATTATGATGATTATTTTAGGAGTAGGTGCAGTATTTTTAGTAATTTATTTAGCACTTATTATAAGTTTTTTTAACATATTATCAACAATTTAAAAATTTGGAAGGAAAATAAAAAATGGATGTAGCAAATAATTGGAGCGACTATGAACTAATAGATATGGCAAATGGAGAGAAATTAGAAAAGTGGGGGAATATAACTCTTGTTCGTCCTGACCCACAAATTATATGGAAAAATAAGACAAACCCTAAAGCATGGGAAAAAGCAGATGCCATATATAAAAGGAGCAAAACAGGAGGAGGAAGCTGGGAGTACAAAAATAAACTTCCAGCCTCTTGGCATATAAAATACAAAAACTTAACATTCAATATTAAACCAATGGGATTCAAACACACAGGACTATTTCCAGAACAAGCTGTAAATTGGGACTGGATGATAGAAAAAATAAAATCTGAAAAAAGAGAAATAAAAGTTCTAAACCTATTTGCATACACAGGAGGAGCAACCTGCGCAGCTTTAAGTGCAGGAGCAAGTGTATGCCATGTAGATAGCTCAAAAGGAATGACTCTTTGGGCAAAAGAAAACGTAGAATCTTCTCGGACTTGCAGATAAAAAAGTAAGATACATAGTAGATGATGTAGTAAAATTTGTAAATCGAGAAATAAGAAGAGAAAATAAATATGATGCTATAATAATGGACCCACCATCATATGGAAGAGGTGCAAATGGAGAAGTATGGCAATTTGAGCAAAACATATATAATCTAGTAGAACTTTGTACAAAAGTTTTATCAGATGACCCATTATTTTTCTTAATAAATTCATATACAACAGGAATATCATCAAAAGTGTTAGAAAATATATTATGCTTATGTGTAGATAAAAATCATAACGGTAAAATTTCTTCAGGAGAAATTGGACTTCCAATGAAGAACTCAAAACTAGTTTTACCATGTGGAATTTATGGGAAATGGCAAAGCTAAAAAGGGGAATAAAATGGAAAGATTAAAAGTAATATATGAAGATAACCATCTAATAGTAGTCGAAAAAATGCCAAATGTACCATCACAAGAAGATAAAACAGAAGATATAGACATGCTTAAAATAATTAAAGACTACATAAAAGAAAAATACAAAAAACCAGGAAATGTATATTTAGGACTAGTTCATAGGCTAGATAGACCAGTACGGCGGAGTAATGGTATTTGCAAAAACATCAAAAGCAGCAGCAAGACTAAGCAATGATGTAAGAGAAAGAAAAATACAAAAAAGCTATCTTTGCATTGTAGATGGAAAATTTGAAAATAAAAAAGGAAGTCTAGAAGACTATTTACTAAAAAATGAAAGAAAAAATACAAGCAAAGTAGTAGAAAAAGGTACAAAAGGCGCAAAACTTGCAAAGCTTGATTATGAAGTTATAAAATACAATGAGGAAATAAATTTATCAGTATTAAAAATAAACCTTCATACAGGAAGGCACCACCAAATAAGAGTACAACTTGCAAATGCACGGACACAGCATATGCGGAGACCAAAAATACGGAACAAGAGGAAAAGGAAAACAAATAGCCCTTTGGGCATATGAGTTAAAAATTAATCATCCAATAACAAAAGAAGAAATGGTATTCACATCATTTCCGGAAAAAACACGGTTCGTGGAAGATATTAGAAAATTAACAGCCGTTTGACAGCGGCTTTAAATAGTAGTATAATAGGTTACATAATTAGTGTTCGTATAGAATACGGTAAAACATAGAAAGGAGTGCAAAGAGATTTAGAACCTGAGTAACAAAAAACAACATCAAACACGAGAAAGGAAGGCAAAAAATGTCAAAAGACAGGAGAAACAATTATGACGAGCCACGGAGACTTAAGTGGTGGGCAAAACTACTTGTGGTAGCAATGGCAGCCTCATTGGTAGTTGCAGGATGGAAGGGTATTCCACTTCTTGAAGAAAAAGTAGAAGAATACAAAGAAAACTTCCAAAGTGAAGAAACTACTAGCCTCAATGTAGAAGAATCACAAAGCTTGTATGAGGAAAATCTATCAAATGGCAAAGATGAAGACTTGCCTGAAGAAAGCTCCAAAGCAGCAGAAGAAAGTAAGCAGCCTGAAAAAGAAGAAAACAGCAAAGCCAAAGTTACAGCAAGAGGCTACAGCAATAGCTTTGCGGGCTACACATCAGCTATTGTAGCAAATGGAGGGTTAAGAACAACTACAAATTCGTATTACGATGCAAATGGGTTAGATGTCAGCATAAAAATTGAAGACGATGACAACGTTATAATTGAAGCATTTAAAAACGATGAAATCGACTTTTTCTTTATGACTGTGAATAAGATGCCCATAGTCTGCAAAGAACTGCAAGAAGCAGGCAAAGAAGCAGTAATTCCATATATTACCGATACATCTACAGGTGGAGACGGAATAGTTGCAAATAACGAGTATAACTCAATTGCGTCATTGCAGAATGCAAGAATTGGCATGGCTCGGGATTCTGTATCAGAAGCAATGCTGATTTGGCTTTTAAATATGCAAAATGAAGTAGATGCAAATGCAGTAATTAGCAACTTTGAACTATACAATTCCACCCAAGAAGCAGTAGATGCTTTTGTAAGAGGAGAAGTAGAGGCGGTTGCAACATGGGATTTAGCATCTGCACTGGAAAAAGAAGGAAGCCATCTGCTATTTTCAAGCAAGGATGCGGAGTATCTTATAATTGATGCATTAGTGGTAGATAAAGACTTTGCAGAGCAAAATCCGGATGTGGTAACAGGCATTATTGACGGCTGCATTGCAGTTGTAAGCGATATAAATAGCAATGAAAATGCAGATAAAGAAGATAGGTTTATTAATGAATATGCGATTATTAGAGGCTCAGTACCTGACTTCGAGACATACGGCAACAAAGCTATGACAGAGCTTTTAGGCGATTCTAGGCAATTAGGATATGCCAAAAACATAGAAGTATTTGAGATAGCTAAAGGTATTTACGAAGACTTTTGCGCAGTTTGGAACCAAATAGGATTTGAAACAAGCGCTAGCAATGTAGATAGCCTATTTGATATGAGCTATATAACGCCATTGCAAAGCAAATGGGAGTCATCAGAGGTTCTTGCAAAAGAAAGTATTATTGCCGCAGAAACAGATATTGACCGTGAAGCATTAATGTCCTATACAGCTCATATATTATTTGTCCCTAACATGGCAGAATTAAGAGAAGATAAAGAAGAAGAGAACATGGCTATGTTAGATGAATTTGTTAGAAGAGCAAAGATACTGAACAAGACAATTATAATAATAGAGGGTAATGTATCTTTGAGTCCTGGAAACACAAGCGGAGAATTTGACTATAAACTGTCATATGAACGTGCAAAGGTTCCAAAAGAATATATGGTTGAGCAGGGGATAGATGCGGAGCGCATTGTAATAATAGGCAACGGCGGAGATAAGCCAATAGCAACAAACGATACTCCAGAAGGCAGAGAATTAAACAGAAACTGCATATTTTCTTTCTACCAGGGTGAAACAGAATAATTTCAAATTTCAGAAGCACTAAAAGTTTTATTTTTAAGAAAAGGAAGGCAGCTAGCAAATATTTGCAGGCTGCCTTCCTTACATTTATTGCTAAAAAAATATAGACAAGTTCACATAATTATGGTAAAATAATAAAATAACTTTAAATGTTGAAAAGGAGTAATAAATAAATGGGATTATTTGATAAAATAATTGAAGCGTGCACAGAACCAGCAGACTATAAAACAAGAAGAAAGGGATTCTTAGATAGATTATATGAAGCATGTACAGAGCCAGTAGGAAGTAATAAAACAGAAGAAGACGAAGAAGAACTAGAAGAAACTGATATAAGTTTTACAGATTCACAAAGTGTCGAACAAGTATATAAAAGTATAAAAATGAAGCTACAAATAAAAAGAAGAGAATTAAAAACAATAGGAAAGAGCATAGAATCAATAAATTTTGAAAACTTTCCATCTAATAAAAAAATTCAAATAGAAGATTTAATAAAAGAATATAATAAACTATGCCAAAGTCTAGAAAACGTTGCATCTGAATGTAGTACATTTGTAAGAAAAGACATGACAAAACGCATGCAATATGAAGATACATTAAGAAATATGAATTTAGATTCAATATATAATCAGTTTGAAATAGAATATGAAGAGAAAATTCCTCAAATAAATAATTTATATTGGTTAAGTGAACTAAAAAAGCAAAATCATAACATGGAAATAGAATTTAGAAGAACTATACCAGAACACCTAACAGAAGATAAAATAGAAAGCTATAAAAGATATATACAAGCGATAAGCGCGCAAAGAGAAAAATTTACATATGAATTGGGAGACGAAATAATTGACGAATTAGTAACATCAGAATATAGGCTAAGAATGTTAGATTTGATGAAAGACATATTTGAGGGAAGAGATGTAAGAGTTAGCCCATTTCAAAGAGAAAGTCAAACAAAAAAAGATAAGTATGAAGAACTATTACTAGAAGATTTAAAAATAACAGGTAAAGAATATAACGAATTAGAACGTAAAGTAATGCATGGAAAAATAAAAATACATGATAAACAATACATGCAAAACCTAAGAGAATTATCTCAAGATGTACAAGAAAGTATAGATTTAGCAATGGTAGACGACTTATCAATATCAGAATTATTTACGGAAGAACAATTTGAAACACTACAAAAATTTATAATATTAAGAGGTAATATAAATCAAATATTTTTAGATAAAGGAAGATTAGATTACAGCTTTGTAAACTATACAGGACAAAGTGGAGAGGATTATTGGAATAGATAAAGAACCAAAGCTTATATAAAATAAAAAAAAATAAGTTTTATAAATAAAATCAGATAATTTATAAAAAAAATAAAAAAATAGCACAATAAAATTATAAAATTAACTAAAAGCTATTTAAAACAAAAATAAGATAAGATAGAAAGTTTATTTTATTTTGTTTTGTAGCATAACATCTAGGAAAGGAGATGAAAGGTACATAAATCTTAAATATAAATAATATTTCTAAATTTGATAGAGCTATCAAATAATCCTCCCTGAGAATTAGGGAGGATTATAAAATATATTTTAGTAAATTTCTAAAACTTGTTTAAATAAATTACTTTGCTTAGAAGTACGTAAATTTAAATTTTCGTGTTTTTGTAAAATCTTATTAACTTTCCAAAGACCGAGCCCATGTATATTAATATCATCTTCTTTAGAAGAAAATCCCTTTTCAAAAATTCTATTTATATCTACATCTTTATTTGAATAAGAATTTTCAATAATAATATTTGTCATATTTTTAGAACTATCAAAACATGGAGTAGGTATAATTTCGAAAATTACCTTTTTATCAGAAGTATTATTTGCAGCTTCTATTGCATTATCTAATAATATACCTAAAATTCTACAAAGCTCATATGGAGTTATATTTAGCGAACTTGGTTTAACCAAAAAATGAGTTTCAAACGAAATATTTAAAGCTTCTGCCTTATAATATTTTGAGTTAATCAAACTGTAAAGTGCAGCATCATCAATAACTTCAGAGCTGATAGTAGATAAACTATTTAAATTATCACACTCAAACTTAATTTCGTGATAATATTTTTCTAAAGACGATTTATCACCTGTTTTTATATATCCATCAACAGACTGTATTATATTAAAAAAGTCATGTTTAAAAGTACGTACACTATCATATAAGTTTTGTAAAGCTTTATTGTGTAGTTTTGATTCTTCTAATAAAATTAAAGTATTTTTCAATCTTTTTAAAATAAATAAACTAAAAATGTTAAATAAAATATTAAAAATAAATAGTACAATGATTACTAGAATAGAAAGCATTTTACTATAAAAAAGGCAAGATAGAATAACAAGCATTAAAGAAAGACATAAAAAAATAAAGTGAACTAAAATAACTATAAAATTCATCTTATTTTGAAATATTTTCATTATTAATCACCTCTAGAAAATTATTTTTATATCTTGGACCAATATAACATTCAGCATTATTACTAAATGTTATCATATTGCGATTAGCCTCAACAGATGTAATGTTATTAATATTTGCAATATAAGATTTATGGCACCTTACGAAATTGTCGGGCAATTTAGGAAAAAACTTTTTAAAAGAACTATATATTTCGTAATTATTATAATTAGTTGCAAATACTAATTTCATTCCATCACGTTTAATAAAATAAATATCATCTTCTTTGATATATGTTTTGTTGTTAATACAAATAAAATTATTTGAAGAACTGCCTATGTCATCAAAAAGCCTAAGAAGGCTTGCCTCTAAACGCTCAGGAGATAAGGGCTTTGGCAAATAATCAAAAGCCTTTACTTGAAAAGCTAAAAATACATATTCTATGTATGCAGTAATGAAAATAATATAAATATCTTTGTTAGTCTGTCTAATTTTTTCGGCAACACTTATGCCATTCATACTAGATTTTAAATTAATATCTAAGAATAAAACATGTACACTATTTTTTTGTAAATAATCTAATAAATCTGAAATTTTGGTAGATTTAAAAACTATTTTTGAATCAAAGTCATACTTTAAGAATAGTTTGTTCAAAGCATTTTCTAAACTATTTAAAAAATTAATATTATCATCACATAACACAAAATTTAACATTATTTCCTCCTTAGTAAAGCAAAAGTAAAATTTACAGATTTTACCAAAAAATTCTAAACCAAAATTACGAAAAAGTCAAGTGTTAGACAAAAAAAGATAAAAAATTACATCACGATATGTTATGATTTTAACCTAGAAATTATATAAGTAAGCTATAATTTACAGAAAGTAAGAGAGCGTTATATATTAAAAAATTTTGAATATAATTAAATACTAAATACTAGGGGGATTAATTTATGAATAAAATTTTAAAAAAATTATCTGGAATTATTTTTATGGTAGCTTTAATTGCAATTTGGTGCATATATAGTTATGAACAAGATAATTCTAGCATACTTACAAGCTCAAGTATTTTAAGTAATACGAAAATAGGGTGGGGAGTAAAAAGAGCAGAAAACCATGAACAACCTGACCTTCGGAAGAAAAAATGTAGAACTAATGCAAAAATATAACCGGAATATATCTAGGAAATAACAAAGAAAAATATGTATATTTAACATTTGATGAAGGTTACGAAGCAGGATATACAGAAAAAATACTAAATACACTAAAAGAAGAAAATGTGCAAGGTGTTTTTTTCATAACAGCACATTATATAAATACTGCGCCAGAACTAGTTCAAAAAATGATAGATGAACGGACATATTGTACGGGAACCACACAGTAAACCATAAAAGCATGCCAGATTTAACAGATGAGCAGATAAAACAAGAAGTTATGAAACTGCATCAAACTATATTTGAAAAATATGGATATGAAATGAAATATTTAAGACCACCAAAAGGAGAGTATAGCGAAAGAACATTAAGCATAACAGAAAATTTAGGATATACAAGTGTAATGTGGTCTCTTGCATATGATGACTGGGATGAGAAAAAACAAGGAAGAACAGACTATGGAAAAGATAAAATATTATCAAATATTCATCCAGGAGCTGTAATTTTACTTCATGCAACATCAAAAGATAATTCTGAAATATTAAAAGACGTAATTAGAGATATAAGAAAAATGGGATATGAATTCAAATCTATAGATGATTTTAAAAAATAAAAAATTACAACTTTTTAGCAAACCCTAAACGCAGATGGAAAGGTAGCATCAAGTACGCCAGCTAAATACATAGACTACGAGCCAAAAGGAACAGATTACACATGAACAGAAGGATATACAATAGGAGATTTGTCAGGTTCAACAAGCAATTCAAGCACATATACAGCAGAGAACTCAAAGCATCCAAATTATTGGAATAGCCATGAAAAAGAAGATACAGTACCATTTAATGAAAGAAGTGAGAAAAGATTTTAAAAAACTCACAAAACAAGCCCCGGGAAAAGAATTAATCCTTTCCCGGGGTTTGTTATAAGGAATTACTTTGTTTGAATATGATAATCATAAGTATCTGAGTCTAACTCCGTAATCGCGCAGGATGTTAGAGGGATAGAAACTAGGGGACGAAGCGCACTCGCAGGGCTATTCGTGGCACCGTTCGAGTAGAAAGTGTCGCCACCGTCCACGCCGCCCGAAAGCACACGCTGCAAGCCGAAGCCGCAACGGTTAGAGTACAAATAGACATAGCGGGAAGACAGCCAGTATATCCCGCTGCTAGCTGGGCTGATTATTAAGTCATAGTATTTTCCATCTTTCCATTCTGTCTCTTTTGCACTTGATGAATAACTATGATTCCAATATGACTGTCTGAATGTCTCATTTGTTGTTCCTCCACTACTTCCTGTTACCCACTCTCTTTGCTTACTTCTTTCATTAAATGGTACTGTATCTTCTTTTTCATGACTATTCCAATAATTTGGATACTTTGACTCCGCTGCTGTATATGTTGCTGTATCTCCATATTTATATCCATTTACAGTATATTCTGTCCAGTCATATGTTGTTACTTTTTCCACATCTTCTATCTTCAGGTTTCTTACTTCTATTCCTCTATATTCACTATTCATATAATTTGCTTTACATATTCCATCCGCTAATCCTACTCCATTGTTATATCCATTACTATCTCTTAATTCTAATTCATAGCTAGTAGGATTATCTGATATTAGTAGTAATTTACCATCTTCTACTCCAAATACTCTCCACTTTAAACTACCATCTGCCTCATATGTCTCTGGATTAGTTGTAGGCTTTGCTTCTGTTCCAGATAAGCTGTTTATAGAATAAGTCTGTGTTTCACCATCAACTCCCGCCACAGGGCCAGAATATGGTTTTCCTGCAGGAGTATAATCAACATACTTACCAATAGTAAGTGATGCAATTGTTCCAT
>CANSWM010000022.1 GCA_947650745.1 uncultured Clostridium sp.
TATAGTGTAGGAGAAGCTAGGACTTCAAGAGGTCCTGGAAGACGTGAAATAGGACATGGTGCACTTGCAGAAAAAGCATTAGTTCCAGTTTTACCATCAGAAGAAGAATTTCCATATGCAATAAGAGTAGTATCAGAGGTTTTAAGTTCTAATGGTTCTACATCTCAAGGAAGTATATGTGGAAGTACTTTAGCATTAATGGCTGCTGGTGTTCCAATTAAAGCTCCAGTTGCAGGAATTTCAACAGGTCTTGTTACAGACCCAGAAGACCCATCAAAATATATTATGCTTACAGATATTCAAGGAATTGAAGATTTCTTTGGAGATATGGACTTCAAAGTTGGTGGAACTCATAAAGGAATAACTGCTATACAAGTAGATATAAAAATTGATGGTTTATCATATAATATTATAGAAGAGGCTTTCCAAAGAACAAAAAAAGCAAGAGAGTATATCTTAGATGAAATTATGCTTAAACAAATAGCAGAACCTAGAAAAGAATTATCAAAATATGCACCCAAAATAACAAAAACAAAAATATCAGTAGATAAAATAAAAGATGTAATAGGCCCTGGCGGAAAAATGATAAACAAAATTATTGATGAAACAGGCGTTAAAATTGATATTGAAGAAGATGGTAATGTATTCATTTATTCTGCTGATAGTGAAAGTGGAAAAAAAGCTTTAGAAATGGTTGATGAAATAACAAGAGAAATTGAAGTAAATGGAATATATAATGGAAAAGTTGTAAGAATAATGAATTTCGGAGCTTTTGTAGATGTAGGTGGAGGAAAAGAAGGATTACTTCATATATCAAAAATTTCTGAAAAAAGAGTTGAAAAAGTAGAGGATGTATTGAAAATAGGAGATACCATTAAAGTTAAAGTTTATGAAATAGACGATCAAGGAAGAATAAATTTAACAGCTAAGAATATAGATTAATATAATTTATGAGTAACAAATCCTTATATTGTTACTCATAAATATGAAAAAATTATGCTTTCTTAAAATTATCTTAAAATCTTTAGAAAAATTTGCATTTTTTTACAGATTATAGTATAATTAAAAATGTTAGGGGTATAAGCCTTTAAAGAAATTAAAGTTGGAGAGGTTAAAAAAACAAATGGAATATTTATATATATTACAACAAGCAATAGTTTGGATAATAACAGTATTTTGGTTATATCAATTGCTAATTAGTATATGTTCTTTTGTTAAACTTAAAGATAAACCAATGATTGTAAATAAAAATCATAAATTTATGGCAATTATACCTGCGCATAATGAAGAATCGGTTATAAAAAATTTAGTTGAAAGTTTAAAAAAACAAGACTATCCAGAAGAATTATTGGATATATATGTTATAGCAGATAATTGCACAGATAGAACAAGCCAGATAGCAAAAATGGCAGGAGCAATTGTTTTTGAAAGGACTGATAATGTTCGGAAAAACAAAGGGCCATGCACTTCAATGGTTTTTATCTAAAAAAATTGAAGAAAATGCTGACTATGATGCTTTTTGCGTATTTGATGCAGATAACATTGTAGATAAAAACTTTATTAAAAATATGAATAAGAAACTATGCCAAGGAGAAGAAGTGGTTCAAGGATATAGAGACATTAAAAATCCAACAGACAGTTGGATAGCTTCTGGATATGCAATTTTTTATTGGATGATGAACAGATTTTATCATTTGGCAAGATATAATTTAGGACTATCTACATTAATAAACGGAACCGGATTTATGGTTAAATTTGATGTAGTAAAACCAAATGGATGGCAAACATATACTTTGACAGAGGATATAGAGTTTTCTCTTCAAAGAATAATTGCTGGAAAAAAATTAGGTTGGGCAACTGATGCAATTGTTTATGATGAACAACCAGTTGGATTTAAACAAAGTTGGTCACAACGTTCAAGATGGACAGTAGGTCATATACAATGTATGGAAAGATATACTAAAGATCTTGGAAAATCTGTAAAAGACAAAAAAACTTTAGTAACTATTGACGGACTTCTTTATATCGTTGGAAGTATTCCGATGTTTGTTATTACAATTTTATTATTAGTTCTAAATGCAGGGCTTTACATGGGAGAATCAATGACAAGAATGGAACTTATAAAAAACTATCTAATGTATATAATTCCAACGTTTATATTACCAATATTTACAGGTACAATTATAATGATATTAGATAAAAGACCAATAAAGCCAATGATAAAAGGATTACTTTGCTACCCACTATTTTTAGGAAGTTGGCTTGCAATAAACTTTAAGTGTTTATTCAAAAGAGAAACTAATTGGGAAAAGATAGAACACGTTAGAGATATAAAAATAAATGAAGTAATATAAGTCATAACAAAAGGATGCCAGTAGGCATCCTTTTGCACTAAATAAAAAATATTAAGTATCAAGCATTAGCATTCAAAAATTCTTCAAGCTCATTGTCAAAGATTCCGCCTTCTTCTAAAGCCAAGGCAATATTATCTTTTCCAACAATTACCCGCTCTAAGGTTTTTTTAGTTTTTCCGTCCCAAGTTACAATTTGCAAAACAAGCTTTGCATTCTTTTCAATTTCTGACATGCCTTTTCTCCTTTCAAGGTTGATATAAATATTATACATAAATTTTATGTTAGTTGCAAGCATAAATATTGAAATTTGCCCATTATGCAGAAAATATCTTGTAATACAAATTAATTAAAATGAAATTTTTATAAAAGCGGCGAATAATTTGCAATTTATTACAAATTATTTTTAAATATAGTATAATAATAATGAAGGTGATAATATGATAGAAAGAAAAGAATATTTAGAAAAATAGTGTAAATCTTGTTATGAGCCGATTATAACTAGTAATATAAAAATAATAATTAAGTTTAATTGCATAAGGAGTATAAAGTAGATATTTTAGGCATGGACTATTAAATATCTACTTTTATTTTAAGAATATAGATAAATAAACATAAAAAGTAAAAAAAAGTAAAAAAAAGCAAAAAAGCTGAGTGTTGACATTAAAATAAGCCAATTATATTATAAATATAAATAAATAACTTATTAAAAAATAAGCTATAAATAAAATGAAAGGAGAAAATTATGAAAAAAAATTTAATGCTAAAAATATGCATTACATTATTAATGAGTATTGCATTTTCAATGTTTTTTTTCAATCATAATGTTAATGCTGTAAGTCCAGAAAATCAAGATTATGAATTAGAAGAAATTTTGAATTCTGAAGAGAAAATTATGATGTATGATGCTACAACAGGAGAGACTACAGAAGTCAATATGGAAGAATTAGAAAAATCTGTTGCACATTTAAAAAATGTTGCAATAAGTAAACCTTGTAATGAAGTGACAAGATCAACTTTTAGTTTACCACTTCGTTTACGGTTCTGCATCGTCTGCTGAAAAAGTACCTAACACTTTTATATCACCATATAAAACTACTTGTAAAGTAATATCTTATAATGCTGATAAAACAACGAAATATCAAGGTACTGCTGCTTTAGTTGGACCTAGCATAGCTCTAACTGCTGCACATTGCGTTTTTGATGTAAACACAAAAGAAAAACGCTATTATTGGACTTGTTATCCTGGTTATGATAGTGGAGATTATGCAGGAGATTCATGTGGGTGGTCTAAAGTTTATTATAGCTCAAAATGGATGGAATCTTCTAATAATATAAGTATCTATCAATACGACTGGGCAATATGCATTTTAGAGAAACCATTAGGTTCTTATGTTAATGATTATTTCGGTTGTCAATCATATGGCTCAAGTTCTGAACTAAATCATACCTCTATTAAATTAACTGGATATCCTGCAGATACAAGCTATGGATACACAGCAAATGGATTATATCAATATGAAACAGGTGATAAAATAACGGGTGTTGCTAATAATTATTTTAACTATTCAGGTTATGTAACTCCTCGGTTTTAGTGGAGGGCCAATTAGACGTACATCTGATAATTACATAGTAGGTGTATGTCATGGTAGAAGTGGTCTTGGTACTCTTATAGGTGTTAGAATAACACAAGAAATGATAAATATAATAAATAGTAATAAATAAGAGTATTTATTATTTATTTACATATGAAAATTATTAAGATAATAGCTAGTTATAATCTATTATATAGAATTAAAAATTATATTGCAATTATAAATGTGTTTTAAGAATAAAAGGAAATATAGATTATGAAGAAAAAAAGAAATATTATACTATGTGTAATATCAATAATAATAACAGTAATATTTATTATTTGGTATGAACTATGCCATTATGAAACTTACATAGGTGTAATTTGTACAATAGATGATACAGAAATTGGTATAATAGGAACTAATCAAGAACAGTATATTGTAGTTGTAAAAAATGTATTTTGTAAGGATAATGAAGGTAAAAGTATAAAAATAACTGATTTACAAGTAGGAGATACTATATATATCGTGAATAGAAAAGGATTTAGCACTATGTTGTCTCCGCCAACACTTTCTAATATTAAATATATGCAGCTCTTAGGAAGTAATTTACAGACACTAAGTAAAAATCTTTCATTTATATCATTAGATGATTCTGAAGAATACTTGTTATCAGACTTAGAGTGGTTAAAAATATTACATTTTTTAAATGGTATCAGTTTTGATAGTGTAACTACTGGAGATATATTGTACCCGGACAAGAAATATATTCCTAAAGGAACATCAAATTATGAGTTTAGAGACGAAACTGAACAGATACATGAAATAATAATAGAAGTATATGATGATGAAATACATGTTATTATTAATTCTTATTCAGATTATTCTCAATCGGTAACTAAAATCTATGATGAAAGAGTTGGTCAATTTAAAGAATTAATAAATAACATAAAAAATAATAATTAAAGTAATGATAAAAGGATGCCATATGGGCATCCTTTTATACTAAATAAAAAAATATTTAGTTTCATGCATTAGCATTAAAAATTACTTAATATTTAATTTTGGGGTAGATAAAAAAACTAAAGTATGATATTATTAATAATAAACTAAAAAGCACATACAATTAAATTGGAGGTAAAAAATGAAAGATAAAATCAAGCTAAAACATATACACATAGCCGTAATAATAATTGGAATAATATTTTTAAGCTTATGTGCATTTCATACTTCACTTTGGTTTGACGAAAGTTATTCAGTTGCAATAGCAAAGCATAACTTCGCAGAAATTTGGCAAATTACAGGAAACGATGTTCATCCTGCGCTTTACTATTGGGCTTTACATATAATTTATTTAATATTTGGAAATAGTATCTTAGCATTTAGATTATTTTCAGTAATTGCAACTATTATAGTCCGGAATTATAGGTTTTACACATATTAGAAAAGACTTTGGAGAAAAGTGTGGAGTATTATTTTCATTTTTAACATTCTTTTTGCCAGTAATGACAGCATATTCTCAAGAAATTAGAATGTATTCATGGTCATTTTTAATTATAACATTAACTGCAATTTATGCTTATAGATTTTATAAATCTGTAAGCGAAAATGATGAAAAAGCAAAAATTAAAAATTTAGTCTTATTTGGAATTTTTAGTATTTGTAGCTGCTATATACATTATTATGCACTTATAACTACATGTCTTATCAATTTATTACTGTTAATATTTGTTATAAAAAATAGAAAACAAGATAAAAAAGCTTTAAGAAATTTTTTAATTGTTGCAGCAGTACAAGTTATTTTATATATACCTTGGCTTTTATATTTACTTGGTCAAATTGTACATGTTCATAATGGATTTTGGATTGCTTTAGACCCTATTAGTACTCCCGTTGAACTTTTAAGTTTTCAGTTTAGAAGACAATTAGATAGTAATTTTGTATTTGATGCACATACAATAATTGCACTTATTTCATCAGTTCTTCTATACATATATTTAGGATTTAGGACATATAAATATAAGAAAGAAAAAACAAACCTTGAGCCAGTAAAGCTAAGCTTTAGAGTATATGTTCGGAGTAATAGGCTTAATGCTACTTATTTCTCTAATTATATTTAGACCTGTACTTTTCTCTAGATATTTATTTGTAATGACAGGCCTTTACATATTCTTTATAGCATACTTACTTGGGTTAGAAAAAAACAAAATTATTTTGTCTGTTATATGTGTTGCTATTATTATTCTTGGAAGCATTAGCAATATAACAAACATAAAACTTTACTATAATAAAGAAAATATTTCAGTTTATGATTATATAGGAGAGGAAATAAAAGATGAAGACATTATAGTTTATGCAAATGTTGGCTCAGGAGGAGTTATTGCATCAGTATTTCCTGAGAATAAACAATATTTCTTGTGTGACCCTAGCTGGGATGTAATGGAAGCATACAAAGCTTATGGACCAGGAATGGAAACACTTTATAACTTAGAAAGTGGCAGAGACTGGAGCTTTTTAGAACGGATATACTGGTAGAATTTGGCTTATAGATTCACAAGAAATGTGGTTTGCAAACGAATTTCCGATGGAAAACACAAGAGTATTAAAACAAAATAAACAATTTTTCACAAGTTACCATGAATATACATATGGTGTAATGTTGCTTGAAAAATATGCATAATAGACAATGATAAAAGCTAGATTAAGGAGAATTTTACATGTTACTTACATTTAATAAAATTAAAGTATATGCGTTTGTAGGACCTTCTGGGACAGGAAAAAGTTATAGAGCACAGTTTGTTGCAAGTGAAAATAATATAAGTTATATAATAGATGATGGATTATTTATAAAAGAGAATCAAGTAATTGCAGGTCAGTCTGCTAAAAAAGCTCCAACAAAAATAGAAACCGTAAAACATGCTCTTTTTCAAACACCAGAAGAGAAGAAAGAAATAATTGCTGCAATAAAAAAATATAAACCTGACAGTATTATGATACTTGGAACATCTGATAATATGGTACATAAAATTGCAGAAAACTTAGGACTTCCACAAATATCTAAAATTATATATATTAATGAAATTGCAACAGAAGAGGAAATGCAAACAGCAAGAAGAATACGTGTTACAGAAGGAAAACACGTAATTCCCGTTCCTACTTTTGAAATAAAGAAAGATTTTTCAGGATATATTTTAGACCCACTTCAGATTTTTAAATCAAAAGGGCTTGGAAAAGACCCATATGTTTCTGAAAAATCAATAATAAGACCAACATTTAGTTATATGGGAAACTTTACCATATCTGATTCGGTGTTTAGACAAATAATAGAATACATAGTATATAAAGCAAGAGGAATACACAAGATAGGAAAAATGAGAATTACAAAATATGAAGATGGTCCAAGCATATATATAGAAGTAATAGTTTTATATGGCTTTAATATTATTGAAGTTTTAAGCGAATTTAAACAAAAATGTAAAAAAGAAATTGAAAATTTAACTGCAATGAATATTAAAAATATTGAAATTGTAGCAAGAGGAATAGAAGTAAGAAAAGAGGAAGAATAAAAATGGCATTTGTTGTTGCAATAGATGGCCCAGCAGGAACTGGAAAAGGAACTGTAACCAAAGAAATAGCAAAAATTACAGGGCTTATAAATATAGATACTGGAGCTATGTATAGATGTGTAGCATTAGAGGCTTTAAATAATGAAATTTCATATAATGATACAAAAAAACTACAAAGAATTTTAGAGAATATAGATATTAGACTTGAAAATAATAAAGAAGGTCAAAAAGTATTTTTAAATGGCAAAGACGTATCAGAAGAAATAAGAAAGCCCAGAATTGATAGTAATGTCGCAAAATTTGCAGCTTTAAAAATTGTAAGAGATAAACTAACTCCACTTCAAAGAAAAATGGGAGAAGAAAATGATGTAATAATGGAAGGAAGAGATATTGGAACAGTAGTATTTCCAAATGCTGATGTAAAAATATTTTTGGATTGTTCATTAGAAGAAAGAGCAAAAAGAAGATATAAACAAAATTTACAAAAAGGTATAAATGAAAGCTATGATGAAGTTTTAGAAGAAATGATAAAAAGACACGAATTAGAAACTAAAAGAGAAATAGCTCCATTTGTAAAACCAAAAGACGCAGTAGTAGTAGATAGTACAAGCATGACAATAGAAGAGGTAGTACAAAAAATAGAAAAAATCATAAAAGAAAAAAGAAAGGAATAAATAATGATTAGAGCATTTATTAAATTTGTGTTAAAAATAATATCACTTATACTATTTAGAACAAAAGTATATGGAAAAGAAAACATAGAAAAAGGTAAACCTTACATATTATGCCCAAATCATATTAGCAATTGGGACCCACCAATAATAGTTGCAGAAACAAAAAGAAGTGATTTATATGTTCTTGCAAAAGAAGAGCTTTTCATAAATAAGTTCGTGAAATGGCTTGCAAAAAAAACACTAGTTATTCCTGTAAAAAGAGGAAAGCAAGATGTAGGACTTTTAAAAAATTCTGTTAAAATTTTAAAAGAAAATCACATGATATTGCTATTTCCAGAAGGAACTAGAAATGGAATAGCAAAAAAGGGAAAATTACAAAATGGAGCTGTACTTATGAGTCTAATGTCTGGAGCAAATATAGTACCCATCGGAATTCAAGCTAAAAAGAAATATAGATTATTTTCTAAAGTTAAAATAAACATAGGAAATCCTATGGATTTTAGTGAATATAAAGATAAAAAAAGTGACAAAGAAACTTTAGATAGTTTAAGCAAAAATCTAATGGAAGAGATAATAAGATTGACAAATGAAGATATTTGATATATAATATACTGTTGTAATTTTAGAAATAATAAGGGAGAGTAAAAATGAACAACCAAAAAATTAGAAATATAGCAATTATAGCACACGTTGACCATGGAAAAACAACTCTTGTAGATGAGCTTTTAAAACAAAGCCATGTATTTAGAGATAATGAACAAGTACAAGAAAGAGTTATGGATTCAAATGATTTGGAAAAAGAAAGAGGAATTACTATTCTTGCAAAAAATACATCTGTAATGTATAACGATATAAAAATAAATATAGTAGATACACCTGGACATGCTGACTTTGGAGGAGAAGTAGAAAGAGTATTAAAAACAGTAGATGGTGTTTTACTTTTAGTTGATGCTTTTGAAGGAACAATGCCTCAAACAAGAGAAGTATTAAAAAAATCATTAACATTAAATTTAAAACCAATAGTTGTAATTAATAAAATAGATAGACCCGGCTCAAACCCAGCAAAAGTAGTTGATGAAGTTTTAGAATTGTTTATAGAATTAGATGCAAATGATGAACAACTAGACTTTCCTGTTGTATATGCTTCAGCAAAAATGGGAATTGCAAAATTAAGTATGAATGAACCAGATGGTAATATGGACTGTTTATTTAAAACTATAATTGAAAATATAAGTGCACCTTCTTGTGATGAAGATGGACCTATGCAAATGCTAGTTTCTAATATAGATTATGATGATTATGTAGGAAGAATAGCAGTAGGAAGAGTAGAACGTGGAACAATAAAAACAGGAATGCAAGTTACTGTTTGTAAAAAAGACCGGAAAAACAGTAAGTCGGAAAAATTTCAAAAGTATATACTCATGTAGGGTTGGAAAAGAAAGAAGTAGAAGAAGCAAAAGCAGGAGACATTATAGAATTTGCAGGAATTTCTGATATAAACATCGGTGAAACAATTTGTGACCCTGAACATGTAGAAAAAATAGATTTTGTAGATATAGATGAACCAACAGTAACTATGACATTTAGTGTAAACAACGGACCATTTGCAGGAAGGGAAGGAGAATTTGTAACATCAAGACATATAAAAGATAGATTAATGAAAGAACTTGAAAGAAATGTTAGCCTTCGAGTTAGTGAAACTGCTACAACAGATAGTTTTGAAGTTGCAGGTCGCCGGAGAATTACACTTATCTGTATTAATTGAAACAATGAGAAGAGAAGGATTTGAACTTTTAGTTTCTCGTCCAAAAGTTATTATAAAAGAAATAAATGGCGTTAAATGCGAGCCTATTGAAAGATTGGTAGTAAATGTTCCTGATGAATTTGTTGGAAATGTTATAGAAAAATTAGGAAAAAGAAAAGCTGAAATGTCAAATATGGAGCCAGCAGAGGAAGGACATACTAAAATAGAATTTAAAATACCAGCAAGAGGCTTAATTGGATATCGCTCAGAATTTATGACAGATACAAAAGGTAATGGTATAATGAATCATATATTTGATAGTTATGAAGAGTATAAAGGAGATATAACAGCAAGAAGTAGAGGAACAATAGTTGCATTTGAAAATGGAAAAGCTGTAACTTATGGGCTATTTAATGCACAAGACAAAGGCGAATTATTTATAGGACCTGGAACAGAAGTATATGAAGGTATGATAGTTGGATTAAACTCTAGAGGAGAAGATTTAAGTATAAATGTATGTAAAGAAAAACATTTAACAAATACAAGAGCTTCTGGTTCTGATGACGCTTTAAGATTAGTTCCACCATTACAAATGTCTTTGGAAAAGGCAATAGAATTTATCCAAGATGATGAACTAGTTGAAATAACACCACAAAATATACGTTTAAGAAAGAAAATATTAGATTCTAAAGAACGTGAAAGAGCAAATAGAAATAAATAATCATTATAACTTAATATTCAAGTAGTAAAATAGTTGTTATTACTTGAATATTAAGTCTTTTTATTGCAAATTTTATAATTATAGTGTATAATATTTGCATGCTTAATTAGAGTTTCTCATTCCGCACCGCTTGGGATTGACAATTGAGTAAAAAAATAGGAGGAGAAAAGTAACTATTAATGGTGCGTCTATAAACAAAATGGAGAGTAAATGAAAGAAGAAAAATCAATAGAATGGCAGCAGTTAGAAGAAATTGTAAGAAGGCACCTTAAAGAAGAAGCAAATATTGAAAATGTGAATTTTAGCATACTCAATACTGGAGAAAAAGAAGAAACATTGACTATTGTGCGAGAAGGAAATTCTAAGGAATATGTAGTATTTTTTCCGATTAAATATGAGAATATGGACTTAAAAGGAAAGGACTTGGAAAAAATGGCTGAGGATTTTCGGTTCCGATGGGGATATCGGCTTAGAGATTTGGAATAGATAATTAATTTTCTCAGTTGCGGTATGGTTTATTTTCTAATTTAGTTTTTAAGATTTATCTATTAGTAGCTGCTTGTCCATATAGGAATTTATGTATAAATTCTTATATGGGCAGAAACATATAAAAAGGAGAAATTAATGAATAAGGAAATTTTTCAACAAATAAAAGAAAAAGCATTAGAAGAACATATTCCAATTATAATGGATGATACATTAGATACATTAGACAAATACCTTGATGGAGAAAGTCTAAATAATATTTTAGAAATTGGTACAGCTGTACGGATATTCAGCTATATGTTTTTCAAAATATTTATCTGAAAATGGAGAAATTGACACAATAGAAAGAGAAGAAGAAAGAGCAAGAGAAGCAATAAAAAATATTGAAGATATGGAATTAAAAGATAAAATTAATGTATTTATAGGGGATGCAGTAGAAATACTTCCTACATTTAACAAAACTTACGATATGATATTTATTGATGCAGCAAAACGGGAAATATCCATTTTTCTTAAGTGAAGCTATTCGTATGTCAAAACCACGGAAGCTTAATAATTGCAGATAATATATTATATAAAGGTTATGTAATGAGTGATTATAATAAACATAAACAAAGAACAGCCGTGAGAAATTTAAGAGAATATATAAAACTTGCACTAGAAAACTCTAAACTTGAAAGTGAAATTTTAGAGGTTGGAGATGGTTTGTGCATAAGTAAAGTTTTAATATAATATCTTTTGACAATTTACATAAAAAGAGATATAATTAAATTGTAAGGTACTCTGTTTGCATTAGCCTTTCGGAATTTTCGAGGGGCGATGTTCTTCAAAAATCTTATAAAGGAACAAAGAAGGAGGACGTAATTTGAAGAAAGTAGAAGAACTAAAAAAAGCAGTAAAGTTTATTGTCGAAGAATGGATGGACGTATATCGCGCAAACGGCGTAGTCAGCACAAATAGCGGATACAAAGTAAGAGAATATACGTTTGAATTCGACGATAATCAGCTCATCATTTCAGATGGAAAATCTGAGTATGAACTGGAAGAAGTGGAAAAAACGTTATATGACCTCTCTAAGGAAGAACATGTTTTGTTTGTTCAAATTATTCCCAAAGAAGGTCCGTCTTTTAATCTCTACAATCCCAGAATCCGCTTCGAGTAGGCAGCAAACCAAAAGGTGGAACATACAGGAAGAGAAATTTTAAGTCCTCTCTGTGTGTTCCACACCCTTTATATTAAAATATATGTAAATATTTTACAGAAGATAAAATTGTATCTAAAATTATTATACCTAAAAGTGAATTTGCTAATATTTTTTGCACTTTCACAGGAATTTTTGTTAAAATTTTTCCGAACAACTTTTGTAGTAAAAGGCTGAATAAACTTTATAAAGATTAAACTTCCGTATTCCCCAAACAAGACTAAAACTTAATGTTATTCTTCCATTTAAATTTAAAAATTGTCCTGTATAATCCCACCATTTTGTACTAAATAAAGCTTGTAAAAAATAATCTGTTATATATTCAAATATACTAAAAATAACAGCAGCTAAGCAAAAAAGTTTAACTGGCTTTTTTTTGTAATCTTTAAAAAAGAGTATTAGTATTAGTGCTCCATATCCATATATTGGACATATAGGGCCAAATAAAAATCCTCTTTTTACAAATTCATGAGTGTATATTACACAAAAAATTTCTTCACATACCCACCCCAAAAAAGCATATATAACAAAGTAAATAGTCATTTTTTGAAAGTCAGATAATGTTTTATTAGATTTTTTCATATAAACTCCTTTGCAAATTAATTTATCAACTAAAATAATATCAAATATTATATAAAAAGTAAATAGCTTTTAATATTGAAATTTGGCTTATTATGTAATATAATAATTATTATAAAATAAGATTAAAACTATATGTAAGTTTAGAAAAATAAGGAGAATTAGAATATGAAAAAGCCAGAACTATTAGCACCTGCTGGATCATTTGAAAAAGCAAAAATAGCATTTCTTTATGGAGCAGATGCAGTCTATTGTGGTACTGCTTCTTTATCATTAAGAAGTAGGGCAGAAGTAGAAGACAATGATTTAGAAAATACAATTATATACGCTCACAATATAGGAAAAAAGGTATATGCTGCAATAAATATATATGCATTAGATGAAAATTATGAAGAAATAAAAAAGCAAGCAAGTATGCTAAATAAACTTAAAGTTGATGGAATTATTTTATCAGATGGAGGAGTACTAGATACAATAAAAGAATATGCTCCAGATGTTGATATTCACATAAGTACACAGTCAAATGTAGTAAGCGCACATTCTGCTTCTTTCTGGCACAAAAATGGAGCTAAAAGAGTAATACTCGCAAGAGAGCTACATAAAGAACAAATAAAAGATATTATAAATAACACGCCAAAAGAGCTTGAAACAGAAATTTTTATTCATGGGGCATTATGCTTTGGATATTCTGGCAGATGCTTCTTGAGCGATTTCTTAGCGTCTCGTAGTGCAAATCTTGGAGACTGTGCACAAAGTTGCAGATGGGCATATAATTTATATGCAGAAGAAAAAAATAATCCACGGAAATCTTATGCCAGTTGAGTATGATGAAAAAGGCACATATATATTTTCTTCTAAAGATTTATGTCTTGTAAAAGAAATACCAGAAATTATAGAAATGGGAGTGGATAGTCTTAAAATTGAAGGAAGATTAAAGACAGAATACTATTTAGCAAGTATTGTAAATGCATACAGAAATGCAATTGATGACTATATGGAAAATCCAGAAGGGTATAATTATACAAAATATTTATCTGAAATAGAGAAGGTAAAAACAAGAAGTTTAACAGATTTTTACTTTAATGATAGAAATAATAAAGACTTTCAAGAATTTGAAGGCAAACAATATAACCCAAATTTTGAATTCGGAGGAAAAGTTTTAGAGTATAATGAAGATAAATCAATTGTTGAAATAAAAAATAAACTTTTTGTAGGAGATGAATTAGAAATTATTGTTCCTGGAAACATTAATGTATCTAAATTTAAAATAGACAAATTATGGGATGCAGAAACAGATGAAGAAATAGATAGCGTAAGCCCAGGTAAAAAAGGACAAAGAGTTAAAATACATTTACCAATAAAATGTGAAACTAATTGGATTATAAGAAGAAAGAAATAAAAGACGAGCTCCCCTAAGCCAAAAAAATCAAGGCTAAGGGGAGCTGCTTGGTACTACTTATGTCAAAAATCTAAATTAATTGTTAATTCTTAACCTTTCTCCTGCAAAGATTAGGTTGACATTTCTAATATCATTTAATCTTGCAATACTTTCGATAGAAACTCCAAACATTCTTGCAATATATGTTAAAGTATTTCCTCGTTTTATTGTATAAATCACATGATTCATATCAAAAGAATCATCTATTATTTGACTAAAAGGTCTTGTTACATCAATTTTTAAAATTTCTCCTGTAAAAATCAAATTAGGATTTCGTATGCCATTTAAACCTGCAATTTCATCTACTGTTGTACCATATTTTTTGGCAATTTGGCTTAAAGTATTTCCCCTTTGTACAGTATAGGTTTCTATCGTATTTGTAGTATTTCCTGGAGTATTTATTACTTCACTTGTAGATAAAAATATATCTTTTGTAAATTTATCTAAATCTACAAATGCTCGAATGCCATTTATCTTTCCTCTATTATAGTATTGAAAGCCGTACCCAATTATTCCATCTTACGTCACTTGTTGGAACTTCCACACCATATTCTGCAATCCAAAGAGGGTAAGAGGCAGCAAGTTCTTCTGCAAATACATTTCTTGCATTATATGCGTCACTATATATCACTAAATCTTTTCCTGTAAGTTCTTTTGTTCTTTCTAAAAATGCTTTAGAGATATCGTTTATCTCTGGAACACTTAAGTTACCAAAATTTTCAAAATCCATTACAAGCTTACACTCAGGAGAGGTTCCAGAAATTACAGAAGAAAAATATTCAGCTTCCTTATAAGCTTCTTCTACTGTTCTTGCAGTAACATAGTGGTAAAATCCAACATTTAATCCACTTGCTTTTGCATTGTTATAGTTTATTCTAAAGTATGGATCTGTAATATTAGTTCCTTGGCTTGACTTAATATATACAATTTGAATTCCGTTCTGCTTTAACCTCATTATAATTAATATGTCCCTGCCAATTACTTACATCAATTCCTTTATAAATTTCCTCAGATGATGGGGATAGGGCAAACACACTTGATGATATAAATAATATAAATAAAAATACAGCAAAATATGTAAATTTTTTTAACACAATTTATCTCCTTTCTAATTTAATAATATAATAGCAGTATATGTGGATTTTCTGAAATGTGTGAAAAAATATGCAAGCGATATTTTATGCAAAAATTTCAATTTTTTTATATTAATTTGTAGATTTATATGGTATAATTTCCATAAAAAAGATTAAAGAGGGATTTTTATGAGAAGCAATTGGAAATATTTGCTTATAATAGTTTGTTTTAGTATTTTTATAATGATTATTGGAGGAGTTACTGGATTTTATACTATGGGGCATGATACTGATTTTCATCTTGCAAATATTAGTGTTATAGCTAGTAATTTATCTTTTGAAAAATTTTTAGTTCAAGAACCATTAGATTTAATTGCAAATGACTTTGGATATGGTACTAGATTTTTTTATCCACCAATACCTCATTTAGCAGCAGCATATATATCTAAAGCTTTAAGCTTATTTGGAATAGAAAATATTGCAATTGGGATGAAAATTACTGAATGGCTTTGCTTTTTATTTTCTGGTATTACATTTTTTTATCTTACAGATAAGATTTTTAAAAATAAAAAAATTGCAACATTATTATCACTTTTTTATATGTCAGCTCCGTATCATATAATGCAGGTATTCATAAGGGGAGCATTTTCGGAAATGTTTATACCTATTGCTATTCCACTTATTATCTTAGGGCTTATTTATTTAATAGATAAAGATTATAAACATTTTTTAATAGCTTTTGTTCGGAGGCTATACACTTGCAATATATAGCCATTTAGCAATGACTGTATACTTTACTCTTATGATACTTGTGACATTCTTTGTAATATATTTTAAAGAAATAGTTACAAAGAAAAATATATTATATCTTATTTTGGCATCTATACTAATACTTTTACTTACAGTAGCATTTTGGGGGCCTTTACTTGAATTTAAAATATGTGGAGAATATAGAATTTTTGTGCCATATTTATTACCAGGAAAAGGTGCTTTAAAATATAGCACATTGCGATTTGACGAATTATTACCATTTACTAGTATGCATGCAAACCACTTAGTGTTCCATCTTCAAATTTTTGTAATAATTCTATTTTTTGGAGGAATATTCTTTTTATTCAAAAAGAAACTATGGAAAGAGAAAATATGGATATTTTTAATAATATTTACTATGCTTTCTTTAATAATGATTACTCCAATATTTCCATGGCAATATACACCTAGTATTTTACAAACTTTACAATTTCCATGGAGATTAGCTTTATATACTGCATTTGGAGCATGTGCTTTTTGTGGACTTTGTATAAAACAGTTTGAAAATAAAAAATATTTTAATATTATATGCTTTTTACTTGTTCGGATTATCTTTATTTAGTAGTTTCTATTATACAGGACATTTAGATAAAGATAATATTGATATAAACAATATAAATTATAGTAAAGGACTGGGAAATGAAAAAGAATACTTTCCAAAATCTACAATAGATAACAAAGAGTATCTAGAAAATAGAACAAATGATATTACAATTATATCAGGTAAACGGAAATATAAAATTAATTTTAAACGAATTCCCAAATTTAGTATTTAAAGTAGATAATACAGAAGAACTTACAGTAGAACTGCCAAGAATATATTATTTAGGATATTCTTTAGAATGTAATCGGAGAAAAAATAAATTTAGAAGAAAGTGAAAATGGATTTATTAAAGCAGCTTTAAATCAAGAAGGCGAGTATATATTAAGTTATAAAAAAACATTTGTAATGAGAATCTGCAATATTATAACAACTTTAACAATACTTGGAGTTTTAATTACTTATATAAGACTAAAAGATAAAAACAATAAGAAAGAGGAGGAATAAACATGGTAGAAGACTATATTGAAAAACTAAGGCCATATCTTATTAAAATATTTTTAAATGATTCAAGCGGACATGATATAAATCATTTAGAAAGAACTATGAAGCTTGCTTTATATCTGCAAGAAAAAGAAGGAGGAGATAGAATAGTAATAGGAATTGCTGCATTTTTACATGACATTCATAGAGTAATGCAAAATGAAAGAGGATGTTTTGTAAGCCCTAAAGATTCTTTAGATACTGTTAAAGAGATTTTGTCTAATGTAGATTTAAAAAAAGAGCAAATTGATAAAATTTGCTATGCAATAGAATACCATGAATTATATAATTGGAATGGAAATAATGTAAATGATATAAATGCATTAATTGTTCAAGATGCAGATAATCTTGATGCAATTGGAGCAATAGGAATAGCAAGAACTTTTACTTATTCTGGATGCCATAATGTTCCAATGTATAAAGAAGAAATCCCAATTGATATAAATAATAAGTATATAGAAGGAAAAAATTCTGCTTCAACTATACATCATTTTTATGATAAATTACTTAAACAAGGTAATTATATGAACACAGCTACAGCAAGAAAAATTGCAAAAGAAAGAACTAAGTATATGGAAGATTTTGTAAAAGAATTTATAAAAGAATGGAAAGCGGAGTTTTAATTTTCCGCTTCCTTTTTATTAATTTATTATTCTTGAAATTCTTTACTTAATTTATGTATTGCTTTTGTTTCTATTCTAGATACATAGCTTCTACTAATGCCAAGAGATTTTGCAATTTCATTTTGTGTTTTTGGAACCTTACCATTTAAACCAAAACGTAACTCTAAAATTGTTTTTTCACGTTCTTTTAAAACTTCCTTCATTTTTTCAAATAATTTTTTAGTTTTTAGTTTCAAATCAATTTCTTCTTCAATACTTCTATCATCGTTTTCTAATATTTCAAGTAGTGTAATTTCATTGTCATCTTTATCTTTTCCAATTGGTTCATTTAGGTATACTTCTGACTTAACTTTTTTTGATGTTCTTAAAAACATTAAAATTTCATTTTCAATACATCTTGCTACATATGTGGCAAGTCTAATATTTTTCTCTATATTAAAACTGTTAATCCCCTTTATTAATCCGAATAGTACCAATTGAAATTAAATCATCTTGATCTATATTTGTAGAAGAGTATTTTTTTGCAACGTGAGCAACAAGTCTTAAATTTCTTTCTATTAAAACATTTCTAGCTTCTTCATCTCCTGAGGCTAACCTTTCTAAAAATACTTTTTCTTCTTCAGGACTTAGTGGTTCTGGAAAAAGATTAGAACTTTGTATGTATCCGAAGAGCAAATATTGCTGATTTTAAAAATAAGAGAAATCCAGAAATAGCTATACTTTCTATCACTTTTATAAATACCTCCAATTTCTAAAAGAATTAAAAATTCTTATAAGCAATTATATGCCACAAAAATCTTCTTCGTGCCTGACCATAGAAAAAGTGTAAAATTGTTGAAATCATAGTAAAATTATGTTAATATATAAAATATAGTTTTGTTGAAATTCTCCTGGCTATTTTAAAACAGATATATTGTAACTACTGACAAAAATGAATGGAGGCATTTAAAATGAAAGGAATAGAAGACATTAGAAAACTGAACAAAGGAAATTCATTTTATGATGTTTTTAAGAAAAGGAGCTATAAAGAAAATCAAGAGTATAAGCTCGTCGTAGGCATAACAAAAGCAGTTTTTTCAAAGAGGAGAAGATAATATGGAAAATACAATTTTGAAAATTATAGGACTTGTATGTATGGCAGTAATAGCTGTTACAGTATTAATTACAAACAAAGACGATGAAGATGTTGCTACCAAAGTTTGTATTTTTACGATAATAGCTTTAATAGTAATATTGGCTCCATGGGGAGATATTACTTCAGCAATTAAGTATTTTTTCGAGTTGTAGCAAGATGAAAGGAGTCACAATGTGGCTTCTTTCATCTTTTCTTAATTTTTAAAGTAATAAGCATGTTCTTGACGGAATTAATATTATCTAATATAATTAAAAAATATAAAGGAGGGTTTTAGTTGATAGACCTTGAAGAAAATAAAAGAGAATTGCAAGAATTAAATTCAAAATTTATAACATTAGAAAATAGTATCGGCAAACAAGAAGAACTAGAAAAGATAATAAAAGAATTAGAAGAAAAAACTTTGCAAGATGGATTTTGGAATGATACAAAGTCTGCAAATGTTGTTTTACGAGATATGAAAGAAGTAAAAAACAAATATAATAGTTTAGTTAGGATAAAAAAAGATATAGAAAATCTAATTGAAACAAATGAATTTTTATTTATAGAAAATGATGAAGAAATGGCGTTAGAACTTATAAAAAGCACGGATAATTTAAAAGAAGAAATAGAAAAGCTAGAAACTAAAATGTTTCTTTCAGGAAAATTTGATAGAAATAATGCAATAATAACATTGCATCCAGGAGCACGGTGGAACCGAATCTCAAGACTGGGCTCAAATGCTTTATAGAATGTATTCTAGATGGTCTATGGCTAATGGTTATTCCTTAAAAGAAACAGACCTTTTAGAAGGAGAAGAAGCAGGCATTAAGAGTGTTACTGCTGTAATAGAAGGTGAGTATGCCTATGGATATTTAAAAGGGGAAATGGGTGTACATAGGTTAGTTAGAATTTCTCCATTTGATGCTGGAGGAAGAAGACACACTTCTTTTGCCTCAGTTGAAGTTCTACCTGAGATAACAGATGATGTAGAACTTGAAATAAACCCAGATGATTTAAGAATTGATACATATCGCTCTTCAGGCGCTGGAGGGCAGCATGTAAATAAAACTTCATCTGCTGTTAGAATTACACATATTCCAACTAATATAGTGACATCTTGCCAGTCAGAACGTTCACAGCTTCAAAACAAAGAAACAGCTATGAAAATGCTTAAATCTAAACTTTTGGATTTAAAAGAAAAAGAAAATAAAGATAAGATAGAAGACTTAAAAGGAATTCAAAGAGAAATTGCATGGGGAAGTCAGATAAGGTCTTATGTATTTTGTCCATACACACTTGTAAAAGACCATAGAACAGGTTTTGAAGTAGGAAA
>CANSWM010000023.1 GCA_947650745.1 uncultured Clostridium sp.
AATGTATGGGTAAATATCAAAAGTGGTGTTTCCCACAAAAAGTTTATGCAATGAATGATTGAGAAATAGTTGACTTTTTTATTTAATTCAAGTATAATAATTATAACAAAGATGAGCAACCACAGAAGTAGTGTGCCGTTAAAGTAGAATTGAATATAAAGTGAGTGCATCTCTAACGGTCAAGCAGAGATGTACTTTTTTTGCTGTCAGATTTTCTTGAAGTAAAAACTAAAGCTACAAATAATGCAATAACTAATACAGTAACAAATGTAAGTTCAAATAGAAGTATGTATATGAAGAAAATATATATTTGTTCTAGCATACGCATCGCCCTCCTTTCATTAGGAAACGACACGCCACATCTTGCTTTGCTCACCTATAAATAGTATTATATAAAAATATCATAGAAAAGTCAATCAAATGTTCGCAAAATTTATAAATTTTTATTCTAAACTAATGGAGAAAAATCATAAAATTTTAACTCTAATTTTTCCATAGTATTAAAATCAATAAAATTTAGTAAAAGTCTTGTTAATAAAGCATTTATCAACTATACATAAAATAGAAATGCAATATTATTTGAGTCCATATATACAGAGTAGCATTTTATAGCTAAAAATAGTTGTACTATTTTATTAGCAACAAGCAAGGAACAGGGTTCCGAGATAAGTTATGAAATGTTAAAGATGATTTATAATTTGGAACAAATAACATCATTAAATACAGCAGTGGAAAGGATTTTAACAAAATAAAAATGTAGCAAACTAATAATTGATATATGAGAAAGTCTTATTTGTTCAAAACACAGTATCAAAAAATATGGAAAAATGGACCTTTTTTGAAGTGCAAAAATTCCACACATATGGAAATAATATAAACATAGTGATTTCAACACTTTCACAAATTGAATTGCATAGTTTAACGTGTGGAGGTAAGGATACGATATCATAGATATCGAATTCTTACCAATGGACAACTTTTTGGATAAACTTTTGGATAAATTTATGAACAGTAAAATGGTAAATCAATTTTGGTAAAGATTAGTGTAAAACATAAGCTAATCTTTTTTTGTTTAGACTAATAACTCAAAATTCTATACTTTTGTAATGCTCAAAGCATTGGTATATAAGCAATTTTATAAATTTTAGCGTGTTTATTGAAATAATATAAAAAGAACAATAAAATAAGGTTAATAGCAGATAGAAAGGCAAATACAGAAAATATATTAGATAGAAAAATTAAATTTTGAAAGGATGATAATTGCTAAATTTTTTTGAAAGGAGGGTAGAATATACAAATCTAACTTGAATATTAATTAAAACAGAGGTGATGACTTTTTGATAGAAAAGCAGATTGTATCTGAAAACCAAGTCAAGTTAGAGATTGAAAGTATATTAAATAAAAGGTTATTTCAAAGTAAAGTCATAAATAGAGAAACTTATGAAGAGGTGCAAGAAGAATTATTGAAAGAAATAAGTAAGGAAATAGAGAAAGGAGAAGAGGTTTAGAGTATAAAAGAATTTTGGCTTGAACCTAGACTTATACAAACAAGAAATTATATAATTATTATGAACTAAATAATACATAAAACTAGAAAGGAGATTCGATTTATGGATTTATATAATATGAGAAGAGAAATAACAAGTGGCAAAAACATATATGACTTACCACTAAAAGTTACATACTATGCAAGAGTATCAAGCGAGAAAGATGAACAATTAAATTCATTAAGTAATCAAGTATATTATTTTGAAAACCATATAAAAGAAGTCTCTAACTGGACATATGTAGAGGGATATGTAGACGAGGGTATAAGTGGTACGAGTGTAAACAAAAGAGATTCATTTAAAAGAATGATACAAGATAGCAAAAAAGGAAAATTCGATTTAATACTTACAAAAGAAGTAACACGTTTTGCAAGGAACACATTAGACAGTATCTCTTATACCCAAAAGCTATTAGAAAACGGTGTAGGAGTATATTTTGAGTCTGATAATATAAATACCATTATGCCAGATTCGGAGCTTAGACTAACGATTATGGCGAGTGTTGCACAAGACGAAGTAAGAAAATTATCAGAAAGAGTGAAGTTTGGATTTAATAGGTCTATTGAAAAAAAGAGAGTTCTCCGGAAATAACAACATATTTGGATATAGAAAAAATAAAGGAAAGCTAGTTATTCACGAAGAAGAGGCAAAAATGATAAGAGAATTATTTCAAATATATAGCACACGGAGAAATGGGCTTTTATAGAATATCAGAATATTTTAAAGACAAAGGATATGTAGGAAAAAATGGAACGCCAATATCTTCACAAAGTTTAAGAAGAATTATTAGAAATCCAAAATATAAAGGCTATTACAGAACAGGCACAGTCAAAGTAGTGGACTACAAATTACATAAGGCACAAAGGATGCCAAGAGAAGAATGGCAAGTATTTGAGTGCAAAGAGAATATCCCACAAATAGTTTCTGAAGAACTATGGGAAAAATGCAATAAGCTCTTAGAAAAGAAATCACAAAGTTGTCTAAACAAAGTAGAAAACAAAGAAGTATTTAAAAATAGATATACCTTTAGTGGGCTAATATTTTGCAAAGAACATGAAGGGGAAGAACACATGCCAGGATTTAACAGAATATCAGGAGCAAAAAGGTCAAATAAACCAGCTTGGGCTTGTAGCAAATATATCACACATGGACTAAAAGAATGTGAAAGCCCGATTATTCAAGAAACAGAACTTATAGAAATATTTAAAACAATACTCAGTAAATTCTTACAAAGCAAAGAAGAAATAATTGAAGACTTATTAAATAAATACAAAAAATTTAATCAAGTTAAAGATATAAAAAATGATATAGAAGATTTAGAAAATAAAATAAAAGAAGCAAATGATAAAAAAGATAAATTACTAGAACTTACAATAAAAAATCTTGTAACAGACGAGGAGTTTTACAAAAGAAATGAAGAATTAAACAAAGAAATACAAAAGTACAATGAACAAATAAAAGAGCTAAAAGAAGAAAAAGAGAATGTGACCTCATTAGAAGAAATTATGAAACAGATAAAAAATGCACTAGAAAAAGAAATCAATATAGACAAAAACATAGAGGACTTAATCAAGCTATTAGTAGATAAAATCTATGTATCAAAAGTAGATAATGACAGAAAACATATAAAACTAGAAATATATTTCAAGATAGGTGAGCCAATAGTGCTAGAAGGCAACTTAAGCAAACAAACAAAGCAGGAATATATTATATTCCATGGGGAGTATCATTCAAATAGCAGTCAGAACAATAGCAGTTTCACAAATGATACCAATTATCAAAATAACAACCACAAGCTCTATAATAGTACCAGGAACAAACAGCAAACTTAGCATATTTGCAGGAAATAATGACATAGTAATTCCGTGGAAAAATATAAAATGTATTGGAGACGACATAATACTTGTAGAAATATAGTAAAAATACTAAATTTATTCACAATATAGACACAAACGGTAGATATAATATATAATAGTATTATATTTTTGAAAGGAAGTATTAAAATGAGTACAACCATATTAGTTGTAGATGATGAACAAAGAATGAGAACCCTTATAAAAGATTTCTTAGTAAAAAAAGACTATACAGTAATAGAAGCAAAAGACCGGCGAAGAAGCTATCGAAATATTTAATGAGCAGCAAGAACAAATTAATCTTGTTTTGCTAGATGTAATGATGCCTAAATTAGATGGTTGGTCTGTGTTAAGGCAAATAAGACAAACTTCAACTATACCAGTAATAATGCTTACAGCAAGAGGAGAAGAACAAGATGAATTATTTGGGTTTGAACTTGGTGCAGATGAATATATTTCAAAACCATTTAGTCCTAAAATATTAGTTGCAAGGGTAGAAGCAATATTAAATAGGACAAGCATAAAAGCAAATAAAATAGTAGACTATGGCGGAATAGAAATAGATGAAGATGGAAGAACTGTAAAACTAGATGGGAAATTAATAGAGATGAGTCTAAGAGAATATGAGCTTTTAAAATATTTAGTAGATAATGTAGGAATAGCCCTTTCAAGAGATAAAATATTAAATAATGTATGGAATTATGACTATTATGGCGATTCAAGAACAATAGATAGTCATATAAAAAAGATAAGGCACAAACTTGGTAAAAAAGGCAAATATATAAAAACTATGAGAGGAATAGGATATAAATTTGAAATTAAATCATAAAGAAATATTAAAAAATATAAAAAGTAAATTTCATAGCATTAGAATAAAATTATTTGCTACTTTATGTGCAGTAGTAGCAATAATTGTATTATTTCTTATAGTATTAAATAGCATAGTTCTAGAAACATATTATATATATACGAAGCAATCAGTATTACTTAGTGCATACAAATTAATAAACGATTACTATAATCAGTCAATAAGCACAGGAAGTATAGAAATACAGCTAGAAAAATTATCGCTTAGTAATGATTTTGATATATTGATAAAAACAGATACAAGTATATATTCAACAACTAAAGACTTTATATCAACATTAGTAGATGTTGAAAACAGCAAGAGAAAAGGAATAGATGAGAATATATTATACAATGGAGACGAAGCAAAAATAAGGTTAACAGTAGATAAACAAACAGATTTAACATTTATATTATTATCTGCAACTTTAGATAATGGATATCAATTATACATAAGAACAGCGGTTGCCTCAATACAAGAGAGCGTTAAAATAGCAAATAAGTTTTTAATATTTATGGGATTTTTAGCAACAATTGTAAGTGGAGTATTAGCGTTAATGATAGCTAGAAGATTTACAGCACCAATAGAAGAACTAAATAAAATTACCTCAAAAATATCAGAACTAGATTTTAGTCATAAATATAGGATAAATGATTCTGAAGATGAGTTAAATAATCTTCGGAAAGAACATAAATACAATGTCAGAAACGCTAGAAAAAACAATAAAGCAGCTTAGAAGTTCAAATATTGAACTTGAAAAGGATATAGAAGAAAAATCTAAAACAGATGAGATGAGAAAACAATTTATTTCAGATGTATCTCATGAACTAAAAACGCCAATTGCATTAATACAAGGATACGCAGAGGGATTAGTAGAAAATGTAACAGAAGATGATGAAAGTAGAAAGTTTTATGCAGAAGTGATACTAGATGAATCTAACAAAATGGATATAGTAGTAAAAAAACTATTAGAATTAATGAAGCTAGAATATGGTAAAAATGCACTTACTCTAACAAAATTTAATATTTCAGAGTTAATTCAAGAAGTTGTTAGAAAATCTAAAAAAATGCTTGATGAAGAAAATATTAATATAAATTTAAATGAAGAAACAATATATGTAATTGCAGATGAATTTTATACAGAGCAAGTATTTAATAATTACTTTACAAATGCTATAAAAAATGCAGAAGAAGTAGATGGCATAAAAGAAATAAGAGTAGATTATGAAGCTATAGAAAATAAACTTAGGATAAAAGTATTTAATACAGGAGAAAATATTTCAAGTGAGAACTTAAACAGAATCTGGAATAGATTTTACAAAGTAGATACATCAAGAAATAGAGAAAAGGGAGGTACTGGAATAGGATTATCACTTGTAAAAGCAATAATGATAAATACTGGAAACAAATATGGCGTAGAAAATAAAGAGCTGCGGAGTAGAGTTTTATTTTGAAGTAGATTTAGAGAAAAGTAGTATGTAATAATAAAGAATCCCCTAAAAAACAATTTGTTCTAAGGGGGTTTTTATTATTAATATAGACATACAAAAGCTTTTGTGATATAATTTAAGCCAAAATAAGTAAGAAGGAATAGCATATATGGAAAGTTTTAAATCTGGATTTGTTTTAATTTTGGGAAGGACTAATGTGCGGAAAGTCTACTTTACTAAATGCATTAATAGGAGAAAAAATTGCAATTGTTGCAAATAAACCGCAAACTACACGTACTCAAATAAAAGGAATACTAAATAGAGAAAATTCACAAATAATTTTTTTAGATACTCCTGGAATCCATAAACCAAAAACAAAACTTAGTAATATAATGGTACAAACGGCATTTGAATCTAGCAAAGATGTTGACTTAATTTTATTTGTAATTGAAGCTACAAGTGAAGACATTGGAAAAGGGGATAGCCTTATTTTAGAAAAAATTAAAGAAGCTAAAAAGAAGACTATACTTTTAATAAATAAAATAGATTTAATAAAAAAAGAAAAACTTTTAGAGTTAATAGATATATATAGGAAAGAATATGAGTTTGAAGAGGTTATTCCAATATCTGCAAAGACTGGGGATAAGAATGAAGAAGTATTAAAAGCAATAGAAAAATCACTTCCAGAAGGACCAAAATACTATGATGATGAAACATATACAGACCAAACGGTTAAAATGCTTGTAGAAGAGGTAATTAGAGAAAAAGCATTGAAATTACTAGATGATGAAGTTCCACATGGGATATATGTAGAAGTTCAGAAGTTAAAAAAAGGTAAAACAAGAGAAAATAAACCAATATTTAATATAGATGCTACAATTTTTTGTACAAGAGAATCTCATAAAGGTATAATTATAGGTAAAAATGGAAGTAAGCTTAAACAAATTGGAACTTGTACAAGAAACGAACTTGAAAAAATTTTAGGGGAAAAAGTTAATCTTAAAACATGGGTAAAAGTAAGAAAAGACTGGCAAGATGAAGATAGTGTTGTTAAAAAATTTAAAATTGATAATTAAATTTTGGGTATAAAAGATACAGAAAAAATCCAAACTAATTATAAAAGAACAATAGATGAAACTAGCAAAAAAATGGAGTGATGTGAATTGCTTAGTAAAATGGCTTGGAATGCTTTTAAAAAGACGGGAGATATAAATATTTTTTTAGAGTACACTCAAACGAAGAATATAGAAGAAGATTTAATAGAGGACAAAAATGGGAATAATAAAAACGAAAGCTATTATTTTAAGAGAAAGTAATATGGGAGACTTCGATAAAATGCTTACTATACTATGCCCTGACCTTCGGTAAGATTTCTTGTGCAGCAAGAGGCGCAAGAAGACCAAATAGCAGCTTGCTTGCAAGTACTCAGTTTTTGAGTTTTGGGGAATATGTTTTGTATAAGGGAAGCGGAAGTAGTTATAGTATAAATTCGGCTGAGCCTATCGAAGTCTTTTATAATTTAAGAATTGATTTAGACAAATTGCAATATGCAGCTTATATTGCGAAAATCGTAGAAGATGTTACAAATGAAAATGATACTTCATATAATATTTTGCAGCTTGTGCTAAATACAATATATACTATATCAGAGATGGATATAGATAAGGATTTAGTTTTGGCAGTTTTTAAGTTAAGACTTCTTACTTTGATAGGGTTTACTCCAAATGTGTTTGAATGTGTGTCTTGTGGGAGAAAAGATGGTATAACTCATTTTAGTATAAGGGATAATGGGATTAAGTGTGAGGCTTGTGCTAAGCATGATAAAAGTGTTATACATATGCAAGGTAGTACGCTTTATGCTATAAGGTATGCTGTTATGGGGGAGGCTAAGAAGCTGTTTTCGTTTAGTGTGCCTGAGGAGTGCGCTGAGGAGCTTAAGCTTATTGCTAAGGTTTATTTGGATGAGAAGTTAGAGAAAAATTATAAATTTGAGAAGATAATTTAGTTCTAAAATTTTATTTTGAGAATATAATTATAGTAGGCTAACTGTATTGCTAATGTTTTAGGTTGGTGGTAAATTAACGAAAGTGGTACTGATATATTATTTTTAAAATCACCTCCTTCATGGCTGACACGGGTAATCCGTATGCCTCAATGGGCTGTCGTCGGCAATTTTAAAAATAATATATCAGTACCACTTCCTGTGAGATACAAATATTCCTAGGGAACAGTGGATTTTAAGAAAAATTTGACATTTTTTTAAATTCATAGTATAATCTGGTTAGCAAATTAAGGAGGGACAAATTCTTATGATAAAAAATGAGCAAGCTTCGCTGTCCGTAGTAAGAATTGCAGTTATAACTATTGTTGCTATATGTTTATTAAGCGTAGGGGTTCTTGCAGCAAATTCGGATGTGAAGAATGTAAAAATTGTTCTAGCAGACAACTGTGAGATTGATGTTCTAACAACTAAGAGTGTGGTTTCGGAAATACTAGAAGAAAATCATATTGTAGTTTTACCAGAAGAAAATGTGGTTCCAAATTTAGACTTTGAGATAACTGATAATCTATCGACAATTGTTATCACAGGAATAACTCAAGATGCTTATTCAGTGGTTGCAATTGCGGAAGAAGAAGAATGTGTTAGATTAGACCAATTGTTGAGTTCCTATAATACTATTACAGAAAAAATAGTGACTATGGAAGAGAAGATTCCATATGAAACTGTTACAAATGGTACAGAAGGACCTGGTGAAGGAATGACAACAAAGGTTCTTTCAGAAGGTATAGAAGGATTAAAGAAGTCTACATATAAAGTGAAATATCAAAATGATATAGAAATAGGAAGAACGCTAATTACTGAGGAAGTTCTAAAAGAAGCAACAAATAAGGTAGTAGAGTTTGTGGCAATTACGGCTAGAAGTGCTAATTCTAATTTAAGAACTGCACATGAAAATCCTATTCCAGCAAATACTACTTTGGCAAGTAAAGTAGAAGGTATAGAGCCAACCCAAAAAACTCTTAATGCGTCTGCATATACTGCAGCAGAGTGTGGCAAAAGTCCAGATTCTCCGCATTATGGTGTAACAGCAAGTGGGGAAAAGGCAACTGCTTGGTATACTGTTGCAGCAGGAAGAAGTTATCCAATTGGAACTATAATTTACATACCGTATTTTTCAAATCAACCAAATGGAGGATGGTTTGTTGTACAAGATAGAGGAAGTGCAATTTCTAACAATAAAGTAGATATATATATGAACACTTATAATGAATGTATTACTTTTGGTAGAAGAAATTTGGAATGTTATATTTATGTAGTAGATTAGTAAAAGAGGGCAGGCTATTTCGGCTTGCTCTTTTTAGGTTTTGAAGGAGGAAATAATGAAGTTAGTTTCGTGGAATGTTAATCGGACTTAGAGCTGTATTGAATAAAGGATTTAGAGATTTTTTTAAAAGTATAGATGCAGATATTTTTTGTATTCAAGAAACAAAAATGCAAGAAGGACAAGCTGAAATTGATTTTGTGGATGGATATTTTAGTTTTTTTAATAGTGCAATTAAAAAAGGATATTCTGGAACTGCAATTTTCTCAAAGATAGAGCCAATTAGTGTAAAATACGGAATTGGAAAAGAGGAGCATGATACAGAAGGTAGGGTAATTACTTTAGAATTTGATAAGTTTTATTTGGTCAATTGCTATACTCCAAATTCAAAAAGGGAGCTTGAAAGATTAGATTACAGGCAGGTGTGGGAAGATGAGTTTAGAGATTATTTGGTAAATTTAAGTACAACTAAACGGTGTTATCCTTTGTGGAGATTTAAATGTTGCACATAAAGAAATTGATTTGAAAAATCCAAAACAAAATAGAAGAAATGCAGGGTTCACTGATGAAGAAAGAAATAAGATGACAGAGCTTTTGGATGCAGGGTTTGTAGATAGTTTTAGATATTTATATCCAGATAAAGAAAATGTTTATACATGGTGGTCGTATATGGCAAATGCTAGAGCTAAAAATATAGGTTGGAGAATTGATTATTTTATAGTTTCAAATAATCTAAAAAATACTATACAGGAAAGCTATATTTATGATACAATACTAGGTAGTGACCATTGTCCTGTTGGAATAGATATAAAATTATAGGAGGAGATTTAATGCAAAAGGATGTAAAAAATGGAAAAAGTATGATAGGTTGGTTTATTATTGCGATTGGCTTAATTGCAGTGTATAAATTACTAGATAATTTTGGAGATATATCAAATTGGATAAAAAGTTTTATTTCCATACTTATGCCTTTTATTATGGCAGTACTTATAGCATATTTATTTTATCTTCCATGTAGAAAAGTAGAAAATGTTTTAAGAAAATGCAAATTTAAATTTGTGAAAAAAAGAGCAAGATGGCTTGCAATATTTACAGTATATGCAGTGGCAATAATATTTATAATAGCAATAATTAAATTTATAGTTCCAACAGTATATGAGAGTTTTGCAGAACTTGTATCTGCACTTCCTGGGTATTATAATAATATGAGAGAAATGCTAAAAGAGATACCGGAAGATTCAGTTTTTAATAAAATAGATTTTAATGCTATAATAGATAATTTAAGCGCCATAAATATTGAAGACTATTTAAACTTGGAAATGATAACAGAATATGCAAAAGGAGTAATTGGATTTGCAACAGCTATATTTAATGTGTTTGTTACATTAGTTGTTTCAATATATATACTTGCTGAAAGAAGACAGATAGTAGAATTTGCAAAAAGATTATGTGGAGCCATGTTTAAAGAAAATACGTATAAAGCAATTGGAAAATATTTTAGAGAATCTAATGAGATTTTCTTTAGATTTGTGTCAAGTCAAATATTAGATGCAATTATTGTTGGAATATTAACAGCAATAGCTATGTCTTTACTTGGAGTTAAGTATGCAATTTTACTTGGATTTTTGATAGGTTTATTTAATTTAATTCCATACTTAGGAGCAATAATTGCTATTGTTTTAGCGATTATAATTACAATTTTTACTGGTGGTATTTCTCAGGCTATTTGGATGGCAATTGTGGTTATAGTGCTTCAACAAATTGATGCAAATATTATAAATCCAAAGATAATAGGCAATTCACTTGAGATAAGCCCAATACTAATAATTTTTTCAGTAACAGTTATTGGTGCATATTTTGGAATAATGGGAATGTTTTTAGCTGTACCTATTGTTGCTGTAATTAAGTTGATTTTGAATGATTATATAAAGTATAAAGAAAGTCTAAAAGAAGATACAAATGAAGTTGGTGAATAAGTTTTAGATTTTTATTAAATAGCATAAATGAATGCTACTCTCCCCCTATAAGGGGGATTATTTTTATCTTTCACTTTTTACGTTAAGAAAACATAATATATAGCAAAATAAATTCAAAAGTGAAAGGATGAGAAAAATGTTAAGTTACATAATAGATGGAGGAAGGAAGCTAGAAGGAAAAAGTTATGCTTCTGGTTCAAAAAATGCATCACTTCCAATAATTGCCGCAAGTCTTTTAAATGGAGGGACTACGAAGTTATACAATGTACCTAATATTCATGATACTCAAATGATGTTTGAAATACTTAAAAAATTAGGTTGCAAAGTGAAGCGAAATAATGGTAAAATAATAGTTAATTCAAATGAATTAAACTCAAATGAGATACCTGATGAATTAATGAGGCAAATGAGGTCTTCTGTAATAATTGTTGGCGCAATGATAGGAAGAATGAAGAATGCAAAATTTTCATATCCTCGGTGGATGTGATATTGGAGCAAGACCGATTGATTTACATTTGAAGGCTTTTAGAGAACTTGGAATAGAAATTAAAGAAGAGTCTCGGATTTATAGAGTGTAGTTGCAAGAAGATAGTGGGAACTGATATACATCTTGACTTTCCAAGTGTTGGTGCAACAGAAAATATAATGCTACTTTCAGTTTTAGGAGAAGGAGAAACAGTAATAGTTAATGCAGCAATGGAACCGGAAATCGTTGATTTACAAAATTTTTTAAATAAAATGGGGGCAAAGATAAGTGGAGCTGGAAGTAATGTTATTAAAATTACAGGAGTTAAAAGCTTAAAGGATGTTAGCTATAATATAATGCCAGACAGAATAGAAGCAGGTACTTTACTTTGTGCAGTTGCTGCAAGTGGAGGAAGTCTTACATTAGAAAAAATTGTACCAGAGCATTTAACATCAGTTCTTCATAAATTAGAAGATAGCGGCTGTATTTTAAATATAAAAAAAGATAGGTTGGAATTAGAGGCACCAAAGAGGTTAAATAGCATAGAAATAAAGACTATGCCATATCCTGGATTTCCAACAGATATGCAGTCTGTCTTTGCAAGTATGCTAGCTACATCAAAAGGAACTTCAATAGTAGTGGAAAATATCTTTGAAAATAGATATAAATATGTAAATGAACTTAGAAAAATGGGAGCAAAAATAACAGTTGAAGGTAAAATTTGTATTATAAAAGGTACAAGAAAATTATATGGAGCAAAAGTTCAGGCAACAGATTTAAGAGGTGGAGCAAGTTTGGTGCTTGCCCGGATTAAATGCAAAGGGAAAGACAGAAATTAGTAATGCAAAATATATATTAAGAGGATATGAAAATTTGGAACAAAAATTAAGTGCTTTAGGAGCAAAGATAAGTTTAGTAGATATAAAATAACAAGGTTAATTGTAATAGGCTATAAGTGAGAATAAAGTGTCAATTATAGCCTATTAGTTTCAAAAAGTTTATCTTATACCAAAGAAAGGAGGAAAGAAATGCCTAGAAATAAAAAAACAAAAGGAAATGATGAAGATGATGAAATTATAATAGGTTATAATGCAAAAAAACAAAGGGACAACCCTCCGATAAAAAAGAAGAAGAAAAAAAAGAATGTTAAAAAAGTTACAAATACAAAAAAAATAAATGAAGATATGACTAAAAAGAAAGTACAAAAAAAGAAGAACACAAAAAAGAAAAAAAGAAAAGGTAATATAAAAAAACTTTTAAAAATATTATTAAAAATAGCACTTGTAATTATAATTTTTACTCGGAATAGTATTGTTTTTATTTGTATCACCAGTATTTAGTATATCACAGATAACTGTATCTGGTGCAAAAGAAATAGATGAAAATGTATATATTGCAATGACAGGAATAGAAATCCGGAGAAAATATATTTGGAATAGATAAAAATGCTGTACAACTTGAGATAGTTAAAGAGCCATATGTAGAAGCAATAGAAATAAAAAATATATATCCAAACAAAATAGAAATACAAGTGACTGAAAGAGTAGCAGCATATGTATCAGAAGAAAATGAAGAATATTTTTATTTAGACAAAAATGGATATATTCTTGAAACAAATCTTTCTGCTCCAGATTTATTAGAAATAAAAGGGATAGAGAGTGATTTAGAAGAAACGGGCCTAGGTGGAAGAATAAAACAAAATGATTTAGATAAATTTAATGACCTTATAAAAATAGTAGATGCTATACAAAACAACAATATTGATGTAAAATTAACCAATATAGACATTTCAAATAAAGATAATTATATACTAGAATTTGCAGAAGAAAATAAAAAAGTAATGTTTGGAGAGGCTATAGATTTAAGCGCAAAAATGGCATGGATTAATTTATTTGTAAGAGAAAAAAAGAACGATAAAGGTATAATTTATTTAAATGCAAAAGATGTTTATTTTGCACCAAATAGTTAAAAAATGGTAAAAGTTTTATAAAGGAGATGAAAGCTACAAAATGAAAAATAAAACACAAATAGGAATAGCATTAGGGCTTATGTGTATTGTTTTAACAGGAGGAATATCTGTGCAATTAAAAACAATAAAAGAAGCAACAAAAGCAGTAGGAAGTTCTTTAGTAGAAAGTGAGTTAAAAGAAGAAGTTCTAAGATGGAAAGAAGACTATGAAAATATATATGAAGAATTAGAAAATAAAGAATTAGAATTGGAAAAAGCAAGACAAGAATCTACTCGAGAAAATGGAAGGCTTAAAGAACTGCAACAAGAGTTGGATGAAACAAATAGGCTATTAGGATTAACAGAAGTTACAGGAGAAGGGATAGTCTTAACTGTTAAAGACAATGATGGAACTACTCTTAAAGAATTAGGACTTGATTTGAACCAAGCTTTAGTACATGACGAAGATTTAAGGCAACTTGTGAATGAATTAAAAAATTCAGGAGCAGAGGCAATTTCTATAAATGGACAAAGAATCATGTCTACTACTGCAATAAATTGTAGTGGAGCTGTTGTAACTATAAATAATATTAAGATAAATTCTCCGTTTGAAATAAGAGCAATAGGAAATGTATATAGTTTAGGAGGAATAAAAAGGCCAGGAGGATATTTATCCCTTATGGAAGATGAAGGAATCATTGCAACTTTTGATAGTTCAAACAATATAACAATTCCAAAATATACAGGAGTAAATAGTCCAAAATATATGATAAATGCCGAGTAATTATTATAAAAAAGGGAGTGAACAAGGTTTGAATAAAAGTAAGATAATAATGTATACAGTAATAGGACTTATGAGTTTGATTTTGGTATATATAATGTTTATACAATTTAGAATAGTAAATGAAACAGATATAAAGGGAATAGAATTTTTAAGAGAAACTGAATTAAAAGAAATGCTTGCAGAATATAAGTCAAAGTATGCTGAAGTAGAAGAAGAACTAAAAGGAACACAAGAGAAAATAGATGAGTATAAACAAAATGAAAAATCAGAAGAAGTAACACTTAAACTTCTAGAAACAGAAATAAAAGATGCAAAAATGAAACTTGGACTTACAGACGTATACGGAGAAGGAATTGTTATAACAATGCAAAATACTGAAGGAAGTACAGTCGGGTATTCAGAACTGCTAACTCTTATAAATGAATTAGTGTATGCTGGGGCAGAGGCAATTTCAATTAATAATGAGAGAATAGTTGCAATGACAGATTTAGCAAACGTTGGAAATTTTGTATTTATAAATGGAGAAAGAACAACATCTCCATTTACTATTAAAGCAATTGGCAATACAACTAAACTTCAAAGTGCTCTTAGCATAAAAGGCGGATATGTAGATACATTTAATGAGAACTATCTTATCGATATAAAAACAGGTAATATAGAGATAAATAAATATAATGGAAAAATAACATTAAATTATGTAAAAGATTAGGGGGAGTAAAATGATAGTATTATTTATAATAATAGGATGTTTAATCGGTGTAATACTTGGAACAAATGCACCAACAATTTCATACATGTATGCAGATTATTTAGCGATTGCAATAATTGCAGCATTAGATACAGTTCTTGGAGGAATATCGTCTAGTTTAAAGAATAATTTTAATTTTAAAGTGTTTGTTTCAGGATTTTTTGTAAACGCAATACTTTCAATGTTACTTACACTTCTTGGAAATAAATTAAATGTAGATATATATTTAGCTGCAATTGTTGTATTTGTTAGTAGAATGTTTAATAATTTAACAATAATAAGAAGGCATTACATAGAAAAATGGGACAATATGAGAAAAGTTAGCTCAGAAGAGAATAAAGATAAAAAATAACGGAGGAGGCGCTTAGCCTCTCTCCTCTGACATTATTAAAAACTTTGTTTCATTCACAAAAGATACATCTCTTTCATGTATGATTTTTGCAATGGATTCATCAACTGCAACGGGAATACTAGGGTTACCTGTTATTGTTGAAACCTGTGCCTTTATAAAGTCTGCAACTTCCTTTCCAGAATACATGCTTGGTATAACGCAGTCAATAGCTCCAAGATTTCTGGTTTCGTAGTTCCCGCATTTGTTATGAGCTCCTTCAATAATGTTCCACACTTTGGCGTGACCGGAATCATAAACGATGATTCCATTGAATCCGCTAAATATCAGATTCTCTTTAGGCATTTGGTCGTCATAAGACGACACTATCCACATACCATAAATTCTGCTGCACACAGTATCCATGTCAAACCCTCCATTTCATCTTGATGAAAATGCCAACTTTAATATTATAGCACATATACAAAAATGAAGTCAACATAATAATAAATATCGTTAAAAAAGCCAAGTGTAGGATATATAAAGCAATTGGCTTTTTTTGTTTCCCGTATAACAAAACTATTACAAAAATGTTACAAAAATATTACAATTTCTATTGACTTTTTTTACAAAATATTATATCCTTAGATACAGAAAATATGTAAAAAAAATGGAGGAGTTAAGGTTGGCAATAGGTGATATAATTGTTGGCTTAGATATAGGAACTTCCAAAGTATCTGCTATTGTTGGAGAAGTAAATAATTTTAATCAAATAGAAATGATTTCTTCTACAAAATGCAAATGTAACGGTATACAAAAAGGTAAAATAGTAGATGAAGATGATATAAGTTTATCAGTAGCAAAAGCCATTCAAGATGCAGAAGAAGAAGCCAATTTAAAGATACACTCTGCTTATATTACAGTTCCAGGCAAATATATTACTATTGTTCAAAATAGTATTATAAAGGAAGTAAAAGATAAATATGCAGGAATATCGGTAAAAGATGTTGGTGCAAGTATAATGCAAATAAGAGACATAGAAATACCAGAAGGTAAAGCGATTATAGATATAGTTACCGAAAGTTTTATACTAGATAATGGAGAAGAAGTAAAAGACCCTGTTGGATGTTTAAGTTCTAATTTTACGATACAAGCTCAAATTATTTTAGTAGATAAAGAATACATGAAAAAAATGTCATCAATACTAAAAAAAGCAGGAATAGAATTAGATGGAATGGTACCAACAGCACTTGCAGAAAGAAACTTGATATTAGATAGAAACGAGCTAAATGACAATATAATGCTTCTTGATATAGGAGCTGGAAATATTGAAATGGGAGTATTTGAAGGTAACAAATTTATTTATACAAATACAATACCACTTCGGAGGAGATACAATAAGAAAAGACATTGAATTAGTGCTTGGTATTTCAGAAGAAGAAGCAGATAAACTAAAAAGACAATATGGACTAGCTCTAAAATCATTTATTGATAATGACCATGACATATATTTAAGTACTTGCAATGTAGAAGGAAAAAGCAAAACAATAAAAAGTTCAGAGCTTATAGAAATAATTGAAGCTAGAATTGAAGAAATGTTTTCCCTTATTAATAAAGACATATTAAATCAAGGAATAAAGCAAAGAATAAACAATGTAATACTTACAGGGCAAGGAATAACAAATATAAACAAAAGTGATGTAGCAGGAAAAATTGCGCTAAACATACCAGTAAAAATATCAACTGGAAGATTAGTAAGTACAATAAAGCCAAGTTATAGAACAGCTTATGCGTTAGTTAGATATGTTTCTTCAAAGCCATTTTCAAAATCGGTAGCAAGTACCATAGATGTAACAAGTGATGAAAATATCTTAAAAACAGTATTTGAGAAGATTAAAGAATTTTTTTATAGTTAGAATTAAGGGAGGACAGATTAAGTATGTTAGAATATGATGAAATGGATAAAGAGGTAAATGAAAACGCGATTATAAAGGTAATAGGCGTTGGGGGAGCAGGAAACAATGCAGTAAATAGAATGATACAAAGTGGTATAAGAGGAGTAGAATTTATATCAGTAAATACAGATAGACAAGCATTAAAAAATTCTAATGCAAGCACAAAAATACAAATAGGAGAAAAAATTACAAGAGGATTAGGAGCAGGAGCAAACCCAGATATTGGAGCTCAGTCAGCAGAAGAAAATAAAACAGAGATAACAGAGAGCTTGCGTGGAGCAGACATGGTATTTGTTACAGCAGGAATGGGGGGAGGAACAGGAACAGGAGCTGCACCAGTTGTAGCTGCAGCAGCAAAAGAAATGGGAATCTTAACAATAGGAGTAGTAACAAAACCATTCACATTCGAAGGCAAAAAAAGATTATCTCAAGCTGAGCGTGGAGTTGAAAGTTTAAAATCAAAAGTAGATGCTTTGGTAGTAATACCAAATGATAAATTATTGCAAATAATAGATAGAAAAACTTCGATGATTAATGCATTTATAATGGCAGATGAAATTTTAATGCAAGGTGTACAAGGCATATCTGACCTTATAGCAAATCCAGGACTTGTAAACTTAGACTTTGCAGACGTTAAAACAATAATGCTAAATACAGGAATGGCACATATGGGAATAGGAAGAGCAAGTGGAGAAAATAGAGCAGAAGACGCTGCAAAACAAGCGATTCAAAGCCCATTATTAGAAACATCTATTGAAGGAGCAAGAGGCGTAATTATAAATATTACAGGTTCAGAAGACGTAGGACTTCAAGAAATCAACACAGCAGCAGAGCTAGTACAAAGAAGTGTAGACCCAGAAGCAAACATCATCTTTGGTACAGCAATAGATGAAACATTAGGAGATGAAATTGTAATAACAGTAATAGCAACAGGATTTGACAAAGATAGACCTACATCAAGCTTTGGAGTAGAGCAAATTGTATCAAAAGCTTGGGACAAAAAGATAACCTCAGTTCCATCATCAGTAGAAAGCACAAATATCGGCTCACAAGATTTAGATATCCCTTCTTTTTTAAGAAAAAATAATAAAAGTACGAAATAAAATGAGTACAAGAAAAGAACTTTAGGTTATATCCTAAGTTCTTTTTTTATATAGTTATGTTAGAAAATCAAAAATATTCAGACTGACAGGGCTAAATTATATTGAATAGTAAATAAAGAAATTAGATATAGTAGAGAAAAATATTTATTACAAGAAGAATGTGTGACATAATAGAAAAACATGGCCTAATATTTCCATAACGTAAGAACGTTATATTTTACAAAATGACTAAAATATATTGGTCATTAATAAAAAACTAATGCTTACAAAACTACGAAAGGAGGACAATTCTAAACAAGATTAATTTTAAAACAGTTTTATTTTAGACAACAATAACACCAAAGGAGAAACCAAGTTACAACAAACAATTTCGAAAGTGGACCTAGTAATAACAGAAAAACAATTAGTAGCTGAAGATAATCAAGAGAACCATAAATGTTCAATGAATAATATTTGTAAAAAACTTCGGTTGTATGCATATGATTTGAAAACTGATGTTGAATATGGCATAATTACACTGTCTGAACAAGAAATGATGGTTATTCGTGAATTCTTAAGAAAAGAAAAACCGTATTTTGAGAAAACACTTTTGAAATGGGCAGGAGAAATTTATACATGGAATACTAATATGATTCCAGGATTAGAATCTGATAAAGAAAATTATATTATCATGGGATTCGGAATTTGGGATTATGAAGGTTACAAATTTGTTTTGCATTGTGAACGTAAATTGATATATTTGGATAAAAAAACTCAAAAGAGCATTGTAATTACAAATTCTGTTGATTATCCAGATGATAATTATGCACAATATGATACTATAATTTTGGGCAATAATTCCAATACTAAAATTGGTAAGAGGTGCAAATTATTAACTGAACATGATGCTTGTTATGTGTATTATGAAAGTGAAAAAAGTATCTGTATTGAGAGATTTTTATTTGGAGACAAACTAAAAACGTGGACAGGAGTGAAAACGAACTATGACAAATTTAATTATTTTAGTAATCCTAGTATTATAACAAGGGTATATGAAGATAATATACACTTCATTTTTAACGAAGGACAGCTTTTGTGTTTTCGTGAGAACGAAGATGTAATAAATGTAATAGCAGAAGAAATATCAACACTTGAAGATATTGTTATTCCAAATTGGTCAAAAAATACATTGCTGAGCTGACTTTGACACTGCTTTAATATAATGTGTTATTTAAACATTTTAGAATTGCTAAATTTCCAAAAATTTCTTTAAAAAATATATTGACTTTGTAAATTAATTATGTTATTATAAATATACACTAAACAAAACGAAGAAAAACATATTAAAAAGTGTATATAATTTAAGTATACAAACTAGTAATATTTAAGGTAAACAAAATGAATAAAATGCAGTTATTTACTGGTTTTTTCTTTTGCCTTAAAACACTCGAAAAAGTTTTTGAAAAAATATTAAAAAAGGTATTGACAATTCGTTTTAAAAAGTGTATAATCAAAAAGTTCCTTGAAAAAATACAGGAATAAAAGTACATTGAAAAGTAAACAAAAAATCCTTTAAGAAACCAAGCGGAAAT
>CANSWM010000024.1 GCA_947650745.1 uncultured Clostridium sp.
CTTCTCTTGTCTATTTTTTTATTTTACTTTTCCCACATATTATTTATGCTAATTTCTTCTTTAAACTAATTGTTCCTCCCCTATCAAAAGATTTTCACCTTGTTTTTTTATTGTTACTTCTACAATTTTATTTTCAATATTTTCTTTACTTTTTATTCCAACATATAAATAATTTTTTGTATGTCCTTTATAATATTCTCCATCCTTTTCTTCTATTAATACATCTACATCTTTTCCTATATAGCTTTTATCGTATTCTTCTTTTAACTTGTTTGATAACTCTATTATTTTTTTACTTCTTTTTTCTTTTACTTCTGAGCTTATTTGTTCTTTATACTCAGCAGCTTTAGTTTTGTTTCTTTTTGAATATGGAAATACATGTATTTTATATAATTTTATCTTTTCTAATAGCTCATATGTTTGACTAAATTCTTCTTCTGTTTCACCTGGAAATCCGAACTATTATATCTGCCGTTAATATTGCATCTTTAAAATTTTCTCTTATATTTTTTACAGTCTCTAGTATATCTTCTTTTGTATATTTTCTATTCATTCTTTTTAAAACGCTACTAGATCCACTTTGAAGTGATAAATGGAAATGCGGACATATTTTTTCTAATTTTTTTAGTCTTTCTAAAAATGATTTATTAAGTAGTCTAAGTTCTAATGAACCGAATTCTTATTCTTTCTATTCCATCAATTTTATTCATTTCTTCTAATAAATCTATTAATCTTAAATTTTCTCCTAAGTCTTCTCCATAAGCTGCAATTTGTATTCCTGTTAATACTACTTCTTTTATGTCAAGTTTTGTTATTTTTTTTATCTCTTCTATTATGTTCTTTAGGCTTCTACTTCTAACTCTTCCTCTTGCATATGGAATTATACAGTATGTACAAAAATTATTACATCCATCCTGAATTTTTATCACAGCTCTTGTTTTTTCTGTATATGTTGTAGTTCCAAATTCTAAATATTTACTACACTTACTTATATCTGTTATCTCTTCTTTTCTATTATTTTCAAATTCTTCTATATATTTTATTATATCTTTTTTCTCATTATTTCCAAGTAATATATCTATTTCTGGTATCTCTTTTTTTAAATTATTTGAAACTTGAACATAGCATCCAATTGCAACAAGTATACTATCTTTATTTTTGTGCTTTGCTCTTCTTAAGATTTGTCTTGACTTTCTATCAGACATATTTGTTACTGTGCAAGTATTTACAATATATACATCTGCTTTTTCTTCAAAATTTACTTTTTCATATCCGTGCTCTATAAATTCTTGAATTATAGCATTTGATTCATATTGATTAGTTTTACATCCTAAAGTATATATTGCAACCTTTTTACTCATTTTTCTTCTCCTTTTACTTTTCCTTCTATAAAATACAGACGACCAATGGTCGCCCTATTATTAAGATTTTATTTAGTTTATTATTTCTTTTTTCTTACATTATCAAGTGCATCTAAATTTTCTAATGCTTTACCAGTTCCAAGGGCTACACATGACACAGTATCGTTTGCTATCATAACATTTATTCCGGTTTTTTCTTGCAAAAGTTTATCTAAACCATCTACTAATGCTCCTCCACCTGTCATGTATATCCCCTTGTCACTAATATCTGCCACAAGCTCTGGTGGTGTACGCTCTAATACTGAATGTACTGCGTCAACAACCATCATCGCAGGTTCTATTAATGCTTCTAGCATTTCGCTAGAATGGATTGTTATCGTTTTTGGAAGTCCACTACTTAAGTCTCTTCCACGTATATCCATCTCTACATCTTGTATTTTGGGATACACGCAACCTATATTTATTTTTAAATCTTCTGCTGTTCTTTCACCAATTATTACATTGTGTCTTCTTTTTATATATTTTACAACTGCCTCATCAAATTTATCTCCTGCAACTTTAAGTGATGTATTTACAACAGATCCTCCAAGAGATATTACTGCAACATCAGTCGTTCCTCCGTCCGAATATCTACAACCATATTTCCACAAGCTCTAGATATATCAATACCTGCTCCTATTGCTGCTGCAATTGGTTCTTCTATTAAATATACTTTCCTAGCCCCTGCTTGTGTTGCTGCATCTATTACAGCCTTTTTTTCTACTTCTGTTACTTGTGATGGTATACATATCATAATTCTAGGAGAAAATATAGTTCTTCCACATACTTTGTTTATAAAATATTTAAGCATTTTCTCAGTAACAGTGTAATCAGAAATTACGCCATCTTTTAGGGGTCTTGTAGCAACAATATTTCCTGGGGTTCTTCCAAGCATTCGTCTTGCCTCTTGTCCCACAGCTAATACATCACCTGTCAATTTATCAACAGCAACCACAGATGGCTCTCTTAGTGTTATTCCCTTTCCTTTAACAAAAGCCAAAACAGTTGCAGTACCTAAATCTATCCCAATATCCTGACCAAATGAAAACATAGCCTTTTCTCCTAATTTAAAAAATTGTAACGAATTTGTTTCATTTTTATTACAAATCCATTACAATTATATTACATATAAATATTTTTTTCAATAATTTTTAGTAAATATCTTTATTTTTTATTTTCTTGTTTGTACAACTTGTGTATTATTAGCATTATTATTAATATTATCATTAGACCTATGTAGACAAATGTATATTATACCATTACTAAATAACCAAAATGCAATAACAAGTATAACCCATGTTCCTAATGTTTTTAATCTATCCATATTAAACACTCTCCTTTTTAATATAATTTTTACTCATCTATCATGTCTTGTATTGCTTTTAGTATTCCTAACTTTCCATATTCATATGTCAAGCCTCCTTGCAAGAACGCTACATATGGCGGTCTTATTGGTCCATCACAAGAAAGTTCTATTGATGAACCTTGTACAAAACTTCCGCTTGCCATAATAATCTTATCTTCATATCCTGGCATATTATAAGGTGTTGGTACAGCAGTAGAATCAACAGCAGAGCCCTTTTGTATACCTTGACAAAATTTTATTAACTTTTTTTCATCATTAAATTCAATTGTTTGTACAATATCTGCACGTATATCATTCCATCTTGGTAGTACTTTATATCCTAATTTTTCTAAAATTGTACTTGCAAGTACAGCTGTTTTTAAGCTACTTGCTACAACACTAGGTGCAAAATAAATTCCTTGCAAAAAGCTTTTATTTGCTCCTAAACTAGGTCCTACATCTTTTCCAAGTCCGAGGTGCTGTAAGCCTTTCTCCAACAAGTTCTACATATTTTTTCTTACCACTTACATAAGCTCCGATTTGTTGCAATTCCTCCTCCTAAATTTTTTATAAGAGAACCGAACTATAATGTCTGCTCCTACTTCTAATGGAGATTTTTCTTCTACAAATTCACAATAGCAATTATCAACAAATATTATAACATCTTTATCAATTTTTCTTATTTCAGATATTACATTTTGAAGTTTTTCTATATTTAAGCTTTCTCTTAAGGCATAACCTCTTGAACGTTGTATATGTAGTAATTTAATTTTTTCTTTTTTTAAAGATTCTATAATTTGGGGAATGTCAAAGTCATTGTCTTTTAAATTAATTTCATCATATTCTACACCAAATGCTTTTAATGAGCTTTGATTTTCTCTAATTCCTATAACTTCATCTAAAGTATCATATGGCTTTCCGTGAAATCGCAAGCATTTTGTCATTTGGTCTTAGAAGGCCAAATAAAGCTACTGTTAAAGCATGTGTTCCTGATATAAATTGATTACGAACTAAGCTGTCTTCTGCACCTAACACTTCTGTAAATATTTTCTCTATTGTATCTCTTCCGAACATCTCCTTCTCCATATCCTGTAGATGTTCCAAAGTGCATTTCTGAAACTTGATTTTTTTGAAATGCCATTAATACTTTCCCGCTATTTATCATTGCATTTTCATCTATTTTTTCAAATATTTTGCTTAATTTATTTTCACTTTCTTTTGCAATTTCTTTAAGTTCTTTGCTTATACCAATTTTTTCGTACATAATATTCTCCTGCAATTTTTAATTATGACATTTATTTTACTACATTTTTTAGGTTTTTGCAAGTTTAACACCGTATAATTTTATCTATTTATGAAAGAACTAAAAGGTTCTATTGCTTATTTTTTTTGCAAATGTTATAATTAATTTATCTTATTTTAGGAGGATGCTATGAGCAACACAGATATATTATTTGAAAATCAAACAACTTATACAACAAACGATTATATTAAGTTTTTAGAATTCCATAATAAAAAATATAATATTTATTACATTGCTTATACAGTATTTTGGTCATTTTTGTTTTTGCTTTGTGTATTTCTTTCTTTTGGTTCAAGTGCAAGACTTCAAGGAGTTGTTATAACTATTATTTTAATTTGTTTTATTGTTTATCGTATAGCCAAACCTAAAATGATTCTAGATAATGAATTAAAAAGTGATAAATTATCTGATAATAATGTAAATACTTTCAAATTTTATGAAAAAGAGTTTGAAGTATATAATAAAAATGGGAAATTTAGTTATAAATATTTTATACTTCGTAAAATTTATGAAACTGAAGATTTTTTCTACCTTTATGTATCAAAAGAAAATGCATTTTTAGTTTCAAAAAATACTTTTTCTTTTGGAACATCTAAAGATTTTACAAGTTTTATTAAAGATAAATGTAAATCTAGATATAAGATGAGCATTAATTAAATTAGCGTATTTATGCCTCCTAAGAAATTTTTATATTTTATATAGAAAATTCCTTTGTCTTTAAGAGATAAAGAATTTTTTAATTCCTCAATTAAGATATATGTTTTATTTATTCCATATTTTTTTTGTTCTTCTTTTTGACCTATATTATTCATTATTTCAATAAACCCTTTTTCTGCACTTATTATTTCCGCTTGTACTTTATCCCAACTCTCAGATTCTACATATGCATATGCATTAATTACATTACTTTTTGTTTGTAAGCATTTCTTTTTTGTTTCATCTATATTGCTTGCATTTGCAAATTCTGACACAAAGCTATACATCTTAGCAAAATTTTCGGCTGTTTTTATTTTATTCTTTTCTTTTATAGCAAGTTGTACTTGGTCTAAACAATTGCTAAAACCGAAGTATCTTCTCAGTTTGTATATTAATATCATATAAATCTAAAATTATTGTTACCCATACTGAGTAGAACACTTCTGTTTCTCCACTTAGCCATTGCCAGTTTACTTCTTGATTATTTGTAATTGTTTGCTCATTTTCCATTTTAGTAACTCTAGTTTCTTTTTTACTTTCTTCTCCCTCTTGAGTTTCTTCTTTTTTACTGTCGTTTTTTTGTTCTTCTCCTCCTTCTGAGTCTCCTGCACTATTTCCCGATTCTGTTTCTTCTACTTTACTTATTGACATTTTATAATTTTGAAGATTTATTCCATTTATTCTATCAATTAGACTTGTTATCTTAACATCTAAATAATCTATTTCTTCTTCTACTTTATTTTCTTTCTTTGATGTATCTTCTCCGCTGATTTGCATTTGAATAGATAAAAAACCCTAAAATTGATATAGCAATTATAACTAGCATTACTAATACTTTTTTCATTATATTTATAAATTTATTTTCCATTTTAATTTATTCTTATGTTAGTTAAAAATACTGACATAAACTCCTTTCATACTTTAAATTTATAATACTTTAAACTCATTTATATTTTTAGTATGTCAAAAAAGTATTCCAAATATTCTATAGTATTCTTTTTTGTGTTTAGCATACAATATTTTTGTAATATAATTATATATATTGGAGGTTTTTATCAAAATGAGTACTATTATAAACTTATACAGTGAAAAACATGGGGAAATTAGCAGATTTTTAAAAAATTTTTATGATAAAAATATTTATTTAAAAAATGATTTAAAATGGGAAAAGTTTTTTGAAAATCCTATTGAGATGGCTGATATTGTTGGAACTTTTATTGATAATAAAGATTTATATAATATTAATATGTGGATTAGCTTAGATGAAAATGCCTTTATCAATATAACTGAAAATAATGCAGACAAATTAATAAGGTATCTATATGAAAGATACCCTTACTAACTATTCTTCTTCAATTACTTCTTCATCTTCTTGTTCTATATCTGCTTCTATTTTTTCTTGCTCATACCCACAATTTGGGCAATAGTTTGCATCTAGTTCTATTTCTTGATAACAATTCTTGCATTGTCTTTTTTCTTTTAATTCAAGTATTTCATTTTTGCATTCTACGATCTTGCCTGATAAGCAGTCTATATCATCACATTTTTGTTTTACTTCTTCTTTGTTTATTTCTGTATCCATAACTGATTTTTCATATACTGTTTCGCCTATTTCTCTGTATATTTTTTCTATTTCTTTCTTATAATCATTTATTTTTATTTTAAGTTTCGTTTCTTTTGCAATTTTTGTCGTCTTTTCAGCAGTGTACTTATATGTTTTACTCGCAGCATCTCCAATTTTTTCAAATATTTCCATCGTTTAAAATCACTTTCCTTTCTTTAGTAATATTTTTTAGATTTTTAATAATTTTTATACTGGTTTTTTTTAGAATTCTGATTTTTTTTGTCTTTGCATAAGCCTTGAAACGCCATCTTTTGCAGATAAGTTTTTATATAATATGTCATAAACTGTATCTAATATTGGCATTTCTATATTATGCCTTTTTCCAAGTTCGTGTGCAACTTCTATATTATCTATGCTTTCGATTACCATACCGCACTTCTTTTCTTGCTTCTTCTATTGTCTTTCCTTGTCCTATTAGCATTCCTGCTCTTCTATTTCTACTATGCTCACTAAGGCATGTTACTATAAGATCTCCGAAGTCCTGTAAGACCGTAAAATGTTTCTTTTTCTCCGCCGAAGAGCTTCCCCTAAAGAAGCAATTTCTTTTAATCCTCTTGTAATTAAGGCTGCAAAACTATTATCTCCAAGACCTATTCCGTGCTGCTACTCCTGCACAAAATGCTATTATGTTTTTTAATGCTCCTCCTAGCTCTACTCCTTTTGTATCATCACAGGTATATATTCTTAATTCTTCTGACATAAATTCTTCTTGTATTTTGTCTCTTACTTCTTTATTATTTGATGCCACAACTAATGCTGTTGGTATGCCAACTGATACTTCTTCTGCATGACTTGGTCCGAGAAAGTACTGCTTGTTTAACATTTGGTAACTCTTCTTTTAATACTTCGTCTAGTGTTTTTAAAGTTTCTTTTTCAAATCCTTTTGAACATATAACAACTATTTGGTTTGTTACATATTCTTTATATTTTTTTATTGTTTCTCTTGTAAATTTTGATGGTGTTACATGTAGAATTATATCTGTATTTTCTACTGCTTCTTTAATATCATTTGTACAGTATACATTATCTGGCATTACTGCATCTTTTAGGAATTTACATCTATGCTCATTATTTATAATATTTTTTTCTTCTTCTGTAAAAGACCATATTTTTATATTATGCCCTATTCTTCCTAAATATATTGCTAAAGCTGACCCCCAGCTTCCACTTCCTATTATGCAAATATTTTTCATTTGCTCCTCCTCATTTTAACTTTTGAAACTTAGTTTATTTTCTTTTCCTTCTAGTATTCTTTTTATATTTTGTCTATGATTAAAAAGTACAATAATAGCTAATAATATGCTAAATACTACATAGTTTCCGCCTATAATTAAATGTGCTTCTTGTACTCCAAATAAAGTTAGTACTGGGTATAAAACTGCTGCTGTACAAGAACCTGCAGACACCATACGAGTTGCTGCCATTACAATTAATGCAAAAACTAAGCATATTAAGCCTACTTTCCAGTTCATGCATATAAGTACACCAAGTGATGTTGCAATTCCCTTTCCTCCTTTAAATCCAAAAAATGCTGGAAATGTGTGTCCAATAACTACTCCGATACCTGCTGCTTGCACAATTGTAGCTCCATCTGTATTTTTTGCAATTTTGCTTATTAAAAGCGCTATCATTACAGCAATAACTCCTTTTAGAATATCACATACAAGTGTTATAGCTGCAGCCTTTTTTCCTACGCTCCTTAGCATATTTGTTGTTCCTGCATTTCCACTTCCCTTTTCTCTTACATCAAATCCTGCAAACTTTTTGCTTATTATTACTGAAAAATTTACACTTCCTATAGCATACGCTATAACTGCTGCGATAATTATTGCTACCATAATATTTTCCTCCCTTTTTTATTTATTCTTCTTTATCATTTTTTTCTCTTACTATAATTCTAATTGGTGTGCCTGTCATTCCAAATTCTTTTCTAATGTGGTTTACTAGGTATCTTTCATATGAGAAATGGAATATATCTTTATTGTTTACAAATATTATAAATGTTGGTGGTTTTGTACTAGCTTGTGTAACATAAAGTATTTTTAGTCTCTTTCCCTTATCTGTTGGCGGCTGTACAATTGCAATTGCTTCATCTATTACTTGGTTTAATACTCCTGTTTGTACTCTCATTGAATTATACTCATTTACTTCATTTATCATTCCAAATAGTTTATTTACTCTTTGTCCAGTTTTAGCTGATATAAAAATTATTGGTGCATATGTTATAAAGCTAAGTTTATTATACACATCTTTTTTGAAACTTTCCATTGTATAGTTATCTTTTTCTATTTCATCCCATTTGTTTACAACAATTATTATGCCTTTACCTGCCTCATGTGCTTCTCCTACAATTTTTGTGTCTTGGTCTGTAACTCCGCTCTTTTGCATCTATCATAAAAAGGCATATATCTGCTCTTTCTATTGCAAGCATTGTTCTTATAATGCTATATTTTTCAATATCTTCTTTAATCTTATTTTTTCTTCTAAGCCCTGCTGTGTCTATAAATATATATTTACCCTCTTCATTCTCATAAAATGTATCTATGGCGTCTCTCGTTGTTCCTGCAATGTCACTTACTATTACTCTATTTTCTCCGAAGGATTTTATTTACTAGTGAAGATTTTCCGTACATTTGGTTTTCCGAATTAATGCAACTTTTATTATTTCTTCATCATTTTCTTTTGCAGTTTCTTCTTTAAAATTTTTATAGATTTCATCTAATACATCTCCTATTCCTGAAGCATTTACTGAAGATACTGCATGTGGATTACCTATTCCTAAGTTATAGAATTCATATATATCATTATTTTCTTTTCCAAATTTATCTGATTTATTACATACTAAAACTACTGGTTTTTTTGCTTTTTTTAAAAGAAGTGCTACGTCTTTATCTTGCTCTGTTACACCTTGCTTTATATCTGTCATAAATACTACTACATCAGCTATATCTATTGCAATTTGTACTTGTTCTCTCATTGAAGATATTATTATATCTTCAGATTTTGGCTCTAAGCCCGCTGTATCTATAAGTGTAAAATTTCTCCCACGCCAATTTGCCTCTCCGATATATTCTATCTCTTGTAACACCTGGTTTGTCTTCAACAATAGATATTTTTTGACCTATTATATAATTAAAAAAAGTTGATTTTCCGTACATTTGGTCTTCCAACTATTGCTACTATTGGCTTTGACATATCACACCTTCTTTCTTTTAGTATGTTATTTTTCCGTTTTAATAAATCGTCATTTTCTATCCATTCTTTTATGTTTATTCTTTTGTATCCGAAATTCATCTTCTGTTCTTATTATTATTTCTTTTATTCCTGCATTTATTATCATTTTTTTGCAAAGCTGGCATGAATCTGCCCCTTTTTCATATTCGCCTGTATCTTTTCTTATTCCTACTAAATATAAATCAGCATCTATCATATCTTTTCTTGAAGCACTTATTATCGCATTTTGTTCTGCATGTACTGCTCTACATGCATCATATCCTCCGGTGCCTTGTATCTGGTAATATTTTTTTCTTTGTGCAGTAACCCAAATCTATACAATTTTTCCTGCCCCTAGGTGCTCCTGTATATCCGTGTTGCAATTATTTCGTCATTTTTTACTATTATGCATCCATAATTTTTTCTAAGGCAAGTTCCACGTAATGCAACTGCTTCTGCTATTGATAAATAATAATTTATTTTATCTACTCTTTTTGCTTCCATACTTGGCTCCTTTTCTTACGTGTCACATTATATCATATATAATTTTTTTTAACAAGCATTTTTAAAGCCTGATAGATTAAATCTCTAATCTATCAAGCTTCAATTACATTAATTTTATTAGTAATTTTCTGCTTTTACTTCAAAGAAAGCTCTTGGATGGCTACATACTGGGCATACTTCTGGTGCTTCTTTTCCTATTACTATGTGTCCGCAGTTTCTACATTTCCATATTTTTTCTCCGTCTTTTGAAAATACTAATCCGTTCTTTACATTTTCTAATAATTTTAAGTATCTTTCTTCATGTTCTTTTTCTATTTTTCCAACTTCTTCAAATAAATATGCTATATGGTCAAAGCCTTCTTCTTTTGCTTCTTTTGCCATTCTTGCATACATATCAGTCCATTCAAAATTTTCTCCTCCTGCTGCTGCTTTTAGGTTTTCTTCTGTTGATGGAATTGCTCCTCCATTTAATAATTTAAACCATAATTTTGCATGTTCTTTCTCATTTGCTGCTGTTTCTTCAAATATAGCTGCAATTTGTTCATACCCATCTTTTTTTGCCTTACTTGCATAATATGTATATTTATTTCTAGCCTGTGATTCGCCTGCAAATGCTTCCCATAAATTTTTTTCTGTTTTTGACCCTTTTAAATCCATAATTTACCTCCTTATATTAGATATATTTTTATCACATTTTCAATAAAAAATCAACACTATTTACTAATGAATTTTATCACGATTTATAGGGTAGCTAAGACATAAGTTTTACTTTATTATAATTTTATGATATAATTAACATAATATTATAATTAAGGAGGATACCTACAATGACATTTGCACCAAACAAGTGGCAACAGCTTACTGTTCCGGAATCTATGAAAGATGGAATTCTCTGGTCCAAATGTGTCAATGAACTGTGGACATGTTATACCTCAGAAAGTAAAATCTTTAATCTCAGAGTACGCTATATGCCAAACACCAAGTGGGGCAACATGCGGCATTTAATGATTTTTAAGTATGACTGTTCTAAGGTGGATGCTTTACTCCACTCAGCAATGTTAGCTCTGCTTAACTCTAAGTCCCACGATGCCACTATTTCACTCTCTACTGCTTTACAGCTTTTAGGTTATTCTTTGAATAACGAAATTGATGGGGATGTCGGAATTAATTATGAATCGCCTTTTGGCTTTCTTCGGCTTTACCCTTCATGTGAAGACATGGCATGGATTTTGAAAACTCGTGGTCAATGGGGAAAAGTTGCTGTTGAAGTTTACCCCACAGCTTCTAATCTAATGGACGGAGATTCTTTTATGTATCATCTGTGGGAATTCGAAAGCGAAGATGTACTTCCGTTTCCCTATAATGAGGTTCTTGCCCCGCCTTCTATGTTTGACTCATCAGTTATTATTAAAGGTACTAAAATTGAGTATGCAGATAAGGATGGTTATATTAATGGGCAACATTTCAAGTATTTGTATCTAAGAAGAGCGGACAAAAAACCTCTTACATGGTATCAAAAGCAGCATTCAAAGGATTACATCTATTCTTCTGAAATAGCAGCTGTACAGGTAATAACAGAGGAAGCCTCGAGCAAGGATTATGTTTGTTTAGTCTGTTTGCCCTATGATTTTAAATTCGGTTTTGGACTTTTTGGCAGGGAATAGTTTTCATCATCTTAAGTAATAAGAGATTTAAGCGAAAGGAGCTTATTTGTAATGACACCTAAATTTAAAGTTTGGGAAAGAATTTCTGTTCCTCGTATATTAACTAACGGCGACAGTTGGGAGAAAAATATTGCTGAAATTTGGCGATATAATGACCCCTCTTGGATGATTTTTGTGGTACAAGTATCTTATTTGAATAACAGTCAGTGGGGTAAAATGCGGCATCTTATAGTAAAAAAGGTAAGTCCTGCTGAAGTTGCAAAATCCGGCATATCTGGACTGTTCAATTCAAAATATCCTACATATAAGGATAGAGTATGGATTTTAAAGTCTTGTGGCAAATGGAAGAAAGTAGCTTTAGAAGTATTTCCAACAACTGATAACCTTGTAGATGGTGCTAATCTCTATCATTTTTGGGAACTGGAAAAAGAAGATGTCATTCCTTTTTCTATCAATGAGGTTCTTGAAGCACCAGACAGTTTTGATAAAACACTTGATTTAGCAGACTGTTCAATTGAATATAGTGAAAAAACTGGATTTTTTGGCCGCTCACATTTTAAATACTTGTATTTAAGAAGAACTGACGGAAAAGAATTTACTTGGTATCAGAAGCAGTTTGCAAAGAACAACATATATTCAGACGATATTACAGCTATTGAGCTTATATTAGATAAGGCTGTAAAGAATGATTATGTTTGTTTAATCTGCTTGCCATATAACTTCCAGCTTGGATTTGGTCTTTAATGTGAAAAATAATTTTTTAGGTATCAAAGTTTAAAGCATTTTTGAACTACAAAAAAGGAGCGATTAACTTTTATCGCTCCTTTTTTGTAGTTATAAAACACTATCTCTTACTAAATTGTGGTGCTTTTCTTGATTTCTTTAATCCATATTTCTTTCTTTCTTTCATTCTTGGATCTCTTGTTAAGAAACCTTTTGATTTAAGTGCAGGTCTAAATTCTTTGTTTGCTTCGTTTAGTGCTCTTGCTATTCCATGACGTATAGCTCCTGCTTGGCCTGTAAATCCTCCACCTTTAACTGTACATATTACATCATATTTATTCAATGTATCTGTTGCAACTAATGGTTGTCTTACTATAACCTTTAATGTTTCTAGACCTAGATATTCGTCTATATCTTTAGAATTTATTGTTATTTTTCCTGTTCCTGATACTAGTCTTACTCTAGCAATAGAGCATTTTCTTCTTCCTGTACCATAGAATACATTTTTATTCTCTGAATTTGCTTTAGGCATTTTGACTTTCCTCCTTTAAAATTCCCATACTTCTGGTTTTTGAGCTGCATTTTCATGCTCGCTACCTGCATATACTCTTAATTTTTTGATTGTTTCTCTTCCTAAAGTGTTATGAGGAAGCATTCCTTTTATTGCAAGCATCATTGCTTTTTCTGGATTATTTTGTAACATATCCTTAGCACTTATTTCTTTCATTCCTCCAATATATCCTGAATGATGTCTATAAACTTTTTGATTTAATTTATCTCCTGTTAAAATTACTTTACTACAATTAATAACAATTACATGGTCTCCAACATCCATATTTGGTGTAAATGTTGGCTTATGTTTTCCTCTAAGTAATCTTGCAGCTTCTGTTGCAACTCTTCCAAGAGGTTTGCCTTCTGCATCAATTATATACCATTTTCTTACTATTTCATCTTTTTTTATACTATAAGTTGTATTATTCATGGCAATTAATTTCCTCCATTCTAATTCTTCTATTTAAAAATACTTAAACTAATGTAGTTTACCGGGGAGTAACCACATTTGCTACATATTTTACCATAATACTTAAATATTCTAATACATTTTTTCTTTATTGTCAATAGTTTGAAGCAAATAATTTCTTAAATCAACTCCATCTGGATGAATTAATATTCCTTTTTTTATTGCTTTTTGTATTGTAAAGTCTAATACAAATAATATTGCTTTGTCTAAATCTTCTTTTGCTATATTTCTTAAATCTTCTACTTCTTCATATGTTCTATTTTCTTCTATTTTGTCTGCTATGTATATTATTTTATCAAAGGTATTCATTTCTATGTTTCCAACTGTATGATATTTAATTGCTTTTTGTATTTTACTATTTGCCCCAAATTCATCTTCTGCAATTTTTGCACCTATTTTTGCATGTAAAAGGCCTGCATTTTGTTTTTCTATTTCATCTACATCTATATTATACTTTTTTATATATTCTTCTATTTGCTCTTTTGTTAGTTCTTTTGCAACATCGTGTATTAACCCTGCAAATTCTGCTTCTTTTTCATTTTCTTCATAAATTTTTGCAAGGGAAACTGCAGCTTTCATGCTTCCGAACTGAATGATTATATCTTTTTTGACTTAGCCTTTTTTGTAATTCTTCTTTTACATATTCTATATCTTTCATATGCTTTTTTCCCCCTAATTTTAGCATTTAAATTACTTGTTATACAGTTCTTTATATACTTTATAATTTTTTATCATTTTTCTTACATAATTATTTGTTTCTGTATATGGTATATTTTCTATATCTGAGCCATCTTCTTTTATGATGCCTTCTTCTATCCATCTTGCAACTGTTCCAATTCCTGCATTGTATGCTGCAATTGCTAAATTATAATTTCCATCATAATATTTTATAAGCTTTGTAAAATATTTTGTTCCAATTTCTATATTAGTTTCTACGTCTTTTAAATCTATTTCTTTTATTCCGAATTTCGTTTGATACTTCTTTTGCTGTGCTTTCCATAAGCTGTGTTAGTCCTATTGCTCCGCTTTGTGAAATGCTATCTTTTTTGAAATTACTTTCTGTTTTTATTAGTGCAAATATCCATTCTTTTTCTATATCATACTTTTCAGAATATTTATTTACATATTCTGAATATGTATCTGGATATAGTTTTTTTAAAATATTTTTATATAATAGCTCAAATAAGCATAAACACAAAACTACAAGAACTATTATTATTGCTATTTTTTTCTTCACGAAAGTTCTCCTTTTTCTTATGATTATTTACATCCATACCAATTGTCTGCACTTGTAACTTCTGCAACTAATGGTACTGATAATTTGACGATATTTTCCATTGAAGTTTTTAAAGTTTCTATGGCTTCTTCTATTTCTTTTTTTGGAACTTCTAGTAAAAGTTCGTCATGTACTTGCAATACTATTTTTGTTTTTAAGTTTTTTTCTTCTATTTTTTTATTTACTTCTATCATTGCAAGTTTCATTATATCTGCTGCTGTTCCTTGAATTGGCATATTTAAAGCAGCTCTACTCCCAAATTGTCTTACCATAAAGTTTTGTGATTTTATTTCTGGAATATTTCTTCTTCTTCCAAACATTGTTGTTACATATCCATTTTCTTTTGCTTCTTCATCAATCTTTTCCATATATTCTTTTATACCTCTATATTTTTGTAGGTATTGCTCTATATATTCTTTTGCTTCTTTTCTTGATATATGTAGTTGTTCTCCAAGCCCAAAATCACTTATGCCATAGACTATTCCAAAATTTACAGCCTTTGCTTTTGTTCTTTCTTCTTTTGTTATTTCTTCTATATTTTTTTCAAATACTTTTGAGGCAACTTCACTATGTATATCTGCACCTTGTTTAAATGCTTCTATCATATTTTTATCATTTGATATATGTGCAAACACTCTAAGTTCAATTTGCGAATAGTCTGCGTCTATAAAAATGCATCCTTCTTTTGGCTTAAATGCTTTTCTTAGGCTTTTTCCTAGTTCAAATCTTGTTGGTATGTTTTGAAGGTTTGGCTCTGCGCTACTTATTCTACCTGTTGCGGTAACTGTTTGATGAAAATATGAGTGTATTCTTTTTGTCTTTTTGTTTATATATGGTAACATTCCTTCTACATATGTTGAATTTAATTTACAAATCTGCCTATAATCTAATAGTTCTCTAATTACTGGGTGTTCTTCTCTTAATTTTTCTAATACTTCTACATCTGTTGAATATCCACTCTTTTTCTTTTTTTGTACTGGCAATTTTAAATCTTCGAATAATACTTTTCCTAATTGTTTTGTAGAATTTATATTAAATTCTTGGCCACATAATTTATATATTTTTTCTGTTTTTTCATCTATTTCTAGTTTTATTTTTCTGCCATATTCTATAAGTTCTTCTTTATCTATTCCAATTCCTGTATATTGCATTTTTGCAAGTACTTCTGATACTTTCATTTCTATATTGTTAAAAAGTTCCATACTTCCTTGCTCTTCTATCATTTTTTTAGTTATAGGGTAAAGTTTGTTTATAGCATATGCATAGACACATGCTTTGTTTTTTTCTTCTTCTCCTACTGTTTCTTCCTCCATTGTAAATAAATCTAGTTGTTTTACTGTTTCTTTTGGCTTTAAAAATCTAGAAAGTTCAAGATTTAAATATCTTAATGCTAATGTTTCTATATCATATTTATTTTTTATTGAATCTATTATATATCCTGCAATTTCTATATCGTAACTAAACCCATTTAAGTCTACTCCTATTTGTTTTAATAGTATATAATCTTGTTTTAATTTATACCCTATTTTTTGTATTTCTATATTTTCGAATATACATTTTAAATTTTCTTTAATTATGTCTTTGTTATCAATATAATAGACTTCATTTTGAATTATTATACTTATACTCACAATATCTTTTTTTATTATGTTTTCTTCTTTTTCATCTTCTTTTGTATTTAAGTAATATATTATTTTCTTTTCTTCTTGTATTTTATTTACCAAATTTTCTATATCTTTTTGACTGAAGTTCTGTATTATCTCTATTTCTTTTAATGGGTCTATTTCTTCTTGTTCATTTCTTAAAGAAAATCTATCTATATATTTATTAAATCTAAGTTTTGTAAATAGATTTAACACTTCTTCTTTATTCCATTCATTTTTCTTTAATTCTTCTATATCAACCTCTATTGGGCTTTTTGTGTTTATTGTTCCGAAGCTCTTTAGAAATTAGGGCTGATTCTTTTCCATCTATTAATTTTTCTCTTAATTTTCCCTTTATTTCTTCTGCTTTTCCGATTTTCTATTTCTTCATATAGTTTTTCTATTGTTTTGTATTTTTTTATTATATTTAGTGCTGTCTTTTCGCCAATTCCAGATACTCCTGGTATATTATCTGATTTATCTCCCATTAGTCCTTTTACTTCTATTAGCGCTTTTGGTTCTACTCCATATTGTTCTTTTATTTTTTCTTTATTATAATCATCTTCTTCTGTTTTGCCGTTTTTTGTTCTTGGTATTCTTATTGTTATTTTGTCTGATGCAAGTTGAAAGGTATCTCTATCTCCTGATAAAATTGTTACATCTATTCCTCTTCTTCCTGCATTTGTTGCAAGCGTTCCTAAAATATCATCTGCTTCGTATCCTTCTTTTTCTATTATTTTTATATTCATTGCATTTAATACTTCTTTTATAAGTGGCATTTGTGCTGCAAGTTCATCTGGCATTCCTTTTCTTGTACCTTTATATTCACTATACATTTTGTGTCTAAATGTTGGAGCTTTCATGTCAAATGCAACTGCCATATATTCTGGGTTTAGGTTATCTAGTATTTTAAACATTATCGCTAAAAATCCATATACAGCATTTGTATAAGTTCCGGTCTTCTGTTTGAAGCATGTTTGTTCCCATTATTCCGTAGAATGCTCTATTTAGTATACTGTTTCCATCTATTAAAACTAATCTTGACAAAATAATTTTACCTCCTAATCTTGGTGTGGTTTATCACTTGGTATAAATAAGTATAACTATATCATATTATAGAAAAATAATCTACTGTTTTTTTATTTTTGGATGCATAAAAAATCCCCCAGTATATGCTGAGAGATTTATTTAATATATGAGTTGTTTAATATGCTATATCATAAATTCCATTTGCTTCAATCACTTGGATATCAGATGGTAGAACCACTATTGGACGGACGCCAAACGAGTTGCTGAACCCAGCGCCCCCGGTGTAATCAGAGCTCGAATTGCACAAGGCGTAGCCCGCACGCACCACGCGGCTACCCACTTCGGCAATACCGAAGTGAGCACCATCCGAGTTCACATCCACAGCACGAGAAGCGACATAGTACGTATCGTATACGTTTTCCTCTGTTCCCCATATATACTTCAATTTATCCTCTCTTAATCCTGTTATATTTAGTTGTTTTGTTTTATCTTCTGTTTGTGAACCTAGATTGCCTCCATTATATCCATATATATATGCATCATTTTTTAATACTGCTTGTTCTCCCTCATTTGTTGCTTTCATCCAATTTACATATTCTTCCCCGTTATATGTTGTTGTTACTCCTTTTTTGGGATAGAAATAATCTACCTTTTTATTTGCATAATCCATTTCTGTTCCAAATGTATATTTATCCCATTCTGGCTCTTTTACTCCTGATACATAGTTTATATCTTTCATTGTTATACTTCTTGAATTTACTTTCTTTCCTTGTATTGTACTTCCATATCCTCCACATGCTGCGTTTAGCTTTTCTTCGTAGTCTAACCATTCTTCTACTGTACACTTTACTTCATGATTTGCTGCTACTGGTTCTTTGGTTGTTATTAGTACATTTCCTGCTTCATCTTTTCCAAATACTATCCATTCACTTTGTCCATTTGATGTGTATGTTATCTTTTGCCCTATCATGTCATCTGTATATACTTCGCCTAGGGTTGTTTTGCCACTTGGGTTTGTTATTTGGTCTAGTATACTTGCTACTTTATCTATTTCATTTTTTTCTCTTTCTTGTTCTTTTGCATATTCTTCTGTCCCTTCTGTTGCTTTTCCCACTATGGCGTGGTTATATACTGATTTTATTGTTACTGCTGCTAGTATTATTAACACTATTATTGTTATCATTAGTGCTACTAGCGTTATTCCTTGCTCTTTTCTTTCTTTCATTTGCATCTCCTCTTTTTCTCTTCTTTTCTTTTGTTATATTAGTTGTAATATAACTTATACTATATTATAGTCACAAAATAACTCTAAAGTCAATCTTATTTTTCCAAATTTCTCTCACAAAATATTTACATATTTTCTATAATTTCCCTAGAACGCTAAATCAAATTGACCATTCATTTTGTAGGGGGGCGAGCATTGCTCGTCCGATGCTCCAACGGCTTTGCTATATTTATGTTTGTTTTTTAGTATTTTTATTTTTCTATTATATTCTACCCATTTTTTCATAACAATAAAACATAGTTTATGTAGATATAGTTAATCTACATAATGCTATGTCTTTGTTTTATTTATTTGCAGTTATTTGGTATCGTAACAACACATCTCTTAGGATTTTAATATGCTATATCATAAATTCCATTTGCTTGGCTTACTTGGATATCAGATGGCAGAACTACTATAGGACGGACGTCAAACGAGCCGCTGCGCCCATAGTCTCCGGCGCCATCAGAGTTCGAATAGCACAAGTTGGCGTCTATTGCTATTATGCGATAATCATGCACTACAGCAATAGTAAAGTGAGCACGGCTAGGTTCCACTACAACAGCACGAGACGCAACCCCGTACGTATAATATACATTTTCCTCTGTTCCCCAGATATACTGCAACTTGTCTTCTCTTATCCCTGTCATATTTAATTGTTTTGTTTCATCATGCACTTCTGAAAGTAGATTTCCTTCATTATCATATCCATATCCATATAAATCATTTTTAAATACTGCTTGTTCTACCTCATTTATTGCTTTCATCCAATTTACATACTCTTTTCCATTGTATGTTGTTGTTACTCCTTTTTTTGGATAGAAATAATCTACCTTTTTATTTGCATAATCCATTTCTGTTCCAAATGTGTATTCATCCCATTCTGGTTCTACTACTCCTGATACGTAGTTTATGTCTTTCATTGTTATACTTCTTGAATTTACTTTCTTTCCTTGTATTGTACTTCCATATCCTCCACATGCTGCGTTTAGCTTTTCTTCGTAGTCTAACCATTCTTCTACTGTATACTTTACTTCATAATTTGCTACTACTGGTTCTTTGGTTGTTATTAGTACATTTCCTGCTTCATCTTTTCCAAATAC
>CANSWM010000025.1 GCA_947650745.1 uncultured Clostridium sp.
CATCACTGTTGTGGGAGATATTATTTCTTCATTTACTGCTTTTTTTCCTGCTTTTCAAATGCATTACTTGCATCTACTTTATAAACTTTTTCTTTTTTCATTTCATTATGGTATTTTCTTAAAAATTTTCTAAATGTGTTAAACCCTACACTACTTTGATAAGCATAACATATTAAATTTAATGTTAATCCTAATAAGCCTACTAATATTGCTCCCCCTATAATTGCACCACATATATATAAATATATTTCAAATATATGTAACATACCTATTCCCCCTTTGCACAATTTACGCAAATTATGCAACTACTTATACAACTATCTACCCTATTTATTTCTGATGCTGTATACAAATCTTCTCCAGCTCCAAAACTTTTTCCACATTTAGCACAATTCGTTTCAACTGGCATATTATGTTTTGTTCTTTCTTCTTTGTATGTAGTATAATCACATTTTAGTTTCTTAATGTTTGTAAATACTTTTTCTTCTTCTCTAATAAGTCTATCTACTGTTTCATTTACTAGCTTGTCTAATTTTTCTTTGTGTATTTCTGTCATTTCTTCTAATTCAAAAGGATTTTCCTTTACTTCTAATTCTTTTTCTCCGTTTCTTTTTACTCATAATCTTCCTCCATTCTTTCTATATCTTCAATTGTTTGCCTTAATGCTTTTTTGATTTTATCTAACAATTTTGTTGACTTTCTTTCTTTAATGTAAAAATCGTGATTTAGTAAGTCGCTTGTATCTACAGTTCTAACATCAACATCTTTTTTTCCTTTTTCTCTTCTATATAAATGTAATGATGTAAAATTTCCTATTATAGTATAAAAGTCATAAAAACTATATCCTTGCTCTCGCATTTTTCTGCGTTTCTCAAAAGTTTCCCCTTGATTTAATAAATGTACTTTCGTTCCTACTTTAATTTCTCTGTTCTTTATCATTTGCAATAACTCTATTCCTGATACTTTCTTCATTTTTCCTCCTAGTTTTTTGCCTTAAAATTATATATAGGCTTTATTATTTTTTGTATTTCTACTGTATCTTGTATGTTGTCTATTATTTCTTGCATCGGCTTATATACAAATGGTGCTTCATCTATGGTTTCTTCTACTACACTTGTTGTATAAACATCTTTCATACTTTCCTTAAATTCTTCTATCTTAAATGTTTCTTTTGCTTTATGTCTTGACATTATTCTTCCTGCTCCATGTGGTGCTGAATTGTTCCAATCTTCATTGCCTTTTCCTACTGCTATTATTGAACCATCTCTCATATTTATAGGAATTAAAACTTTTTCTCCCTTTTTAGCTGATATAGCACCTTTACGAACTATATTATCTTCAAATGATATATAATTGTGTATCGTTGTAAATGCAGAAGTTAAAGAATTAGTATATATATTCATATTGCTAATAATTTCACTTGCTATATACTGTCTATTAATTTTTGCATATTCTTGGCATATCTTCATATCGTGTAAATACATTTCTCTATATTTATCTTCTAAATAGCATAATTCATTTGGTAAATTAGGTTTATTGTTTTTATATTCTTTTTCTAGTTCTTTCAATGCTTTCTGTATCTCTGCTTTTCTTCCCTGTTCTTTATATGTTTTTATTATTTCTTCTTTCTTCTGATACATTTCTTCTTTTCCCGAACATAGTTCTATTGCTAAATTTTGATAATAGTCTGCAACTTGTTTTCCTAAGTTTCTACTACCTGTATGAATTACTAGATACTTATTGCCTTCATCATCTACATCTACTTCTATAAAATGATTTCCTCCACCTAGTGTGCCTATTGCTCTATTAAATTTCTTTGTCTCTTTTAATTCTCTTAGGCAATATAATTCATTTATTGGCTCAAAATCTAATAGTTTATGCTCTCTTATATTTCTTCCTGCTGGTATGCAATTATTTATTACTTCATCTAGTTCTTGTAAATCTAAGTCTATCTTTCCTAAGTCTACACATAGCATACCACAGCCTATATCTACACCAACTATATTAGGTATTACTTTATTACCTAAATTTGCTGTAAAACCAATTACACAGCCTTTTCCTGCGTGTACATCTGGCATTATTCTTACTTTGCAATCTCTAAAAGGTTCTTGTTGTAGTAACAACTCTATTTGCTCTACCGCTTCTTGCTCTATATTATCTGTGAATATTTTTAAATCTTTCACCTATTTTCCTCCATTTCTTTCACTAAATAATCATATAACTTTTCTGGTGTAGATATATCTATTGGTGTACCATCTTGTTCTGATATACAACCTTCTGTATAGTTCCTACCATAATCCAAATCATATAGCCACCAACTAATCGTATCTTTATCATTAAACATACTTTCTAATAGTTTAACTACTATTGTTTCATGTCCTACACATATACTACCTGCATTCATAAAGTCCATTTCTTGATTATCTATATTATCTCTAAATAAGTCTTGTATTTTATCTTGTAAGTCGTTATAATCCATTAATCTATTTATAATTTTTACAAACTCTTCTTTACTAATTAACAAATTTTTCTTCCTCCTATTCTTGTTAAAAATTGCATTGCTTCTTTAAAGACAATTACGCTATCTATATCCTCTTCTTTTATATTAAGTTCTTCAACTCTTCCTTTTGGTGCTCTATCTATACCTTTTTCTTCACTTAACATTTGTTCTTTTCTCCTTATAATATCTATTTTTCCATTTTCTTCTGCTTTGCATTAAAGTATGTTGACCTTTACCTAATTCTTTTACTTTGTTTTCTAGTTGGTCTATGTATTGTAATATTGTTTCAAATATCTTCGTTCTTCTTTCTAAATCTTTAGCATATTGAATATTCCTATTTTCACATTTGTATTCTTTTATTGCTCTATTTTTTGTGTACTCTGTATATTTTCTAAAATAATTCATGCTTTCTTCTATTTCTTTATTTTGCATTGTTACACCTCTTTACTTTAAAATACATTGTTCTACCATTGCAAGTCATATCTATATTTACACTAACAAATACATTTCCTTTTATTTGTCTATAATAGATTCTTTTTCCATTTATATATTTCATATGTACTAAACTATCCTTATTTTCTTGATATTCTTTTATTAATAAAGGTATATTATGAAGAATATAGAGTAAATCATTTTCTTTTACATTTTCATCACAATTTATTTGTATTTTCATATTCCCTCCTATTTTATTTGATTTTAATTTCTAACTGCTTAACTAAATCTAGTCAAACAGTTGGTATCACTTGATTTTCTTACTTGACTGTAACTTGATTATTCTTCTATGTTGTTTAATTTATTTTGTATTGTTTCCATTTCATTGTATAATAAGTTATAACATCTTTCTGCAATATTATTTACAGAAAATCTTTTATCATTTTTAAATTTTGCACTTTCTAACAGTCTTTGTACTATATAGTCTAATGCTATTTGATAATTAACTATATTGTTATATCTGCAACTATCTATATCTGTACTTCCATAAGGATATATTTCTCCAAATAATTTTTCTAAAATAACATCTATTTCCATATTTCCTCCTACTCAAAATCTTTTACTTTTATTTTAACTAACTAATAATTCTCTAAAGTATTCATACTTTCCATCATAAAACGACTTCTTACAAATTCGTTTTATATATATTCCATGACCTGTAACAAACTTTTTAATATAGTCAAGTTTCTTCTTTGTATCCTTACTTAATTTTTTATATTCTGTTTCAAAATATTCTGTTACATTATGTCCATTCACAATAGCTGGTATTTCATATGGCTTACTATCAAACCATCTTCTAAGTAGTACATATCGAATAAATTCTACACCTTGATATAAAGCCCTTGACATATTCTTTTTACTACTTGTATCATATATTTCTACTGTATTTCCTTGTGCTAAATCTAATAAAAAGTTATAATCTAAATCATTTATTAACTTATCCCAACATTTTGCTTCGCATAGTGTGCTTTGTATTCTTATTACTTTATATTCTCCTACTTCATTTAAGTATTCTAATCCATTTGTCAAATTTAAGTATTTTTGTACCATCATTCTTTTACCTCCTTCAAATGATAATGCCTGTTATCTCTATTCTTTATAAACTCATGTACATATTGGTTAGGGTTTGATATTAACCCTTGTATCAAGTGCCTTAACATTTCTTGTTTATCCTTTATTATTCTTCTGTTTGGTCTTTTATCTAAATATTCTTTAAATATCTTTAATACATCTTCTTCTGCTATCTCATCTTGTTTCATAAGTTCTTCTATGTTATGTAAAAATATTTCATCTTGTTTATCAAAATGACTTTGCTCTGGACTTAGACTTTTTATCTTTTCTGTTATTTCATATCTTATTGCTCCTAATTTTCTTGCTAATTCTAATACATCTGAAAAATCCTCTTTTGCTGTAACATTTATTGCTTTATCTGTACTAGAATAAAGTATTTTCTTTTCTTCTTTATTTACTATTCTATGCTTTACCCCTTCTAATTCTTTATTCATTTTATTAGCATACCATTTTCTATTAGCTTCATTTCTAGCTTGTCTTAAGCAATCTTCTTTGTTGCAATATTCTCTTTTTCTGCCTCTTTTAGGCTGATTTATTTCTTCTCCACAAAATTTACATTTCATTTGTATTCATCTCCTATCCTACATATGGTATTTTCCCTATATGTCCACATTCTTTGCATTTATAATTTTGAGCATCTATTATTTCAAATTCCTCTTTATCACATTTTTCACAAGCCCACCAAGATAGCCCTAATTCATTTATTTGTAATATATTTAATTCTCCTTCATAGTCTGTTCCTTTTACTTCCCAACATCTTAAAACTCTTAATTCTATAAAAGGGTTATCTACTGTTTCCGCTACCCAAGTTGCTAATGCTGATATTCTTGCACATTTGCTATTTCTATCTGCGATATATATGCACCCATAGTCTGGGTCACCTTCTACACAATATACTTTATTCATTTGTTATTCCTCCACCACTAAAATTTCTCCACCTATAAAAACCTTTATTACTTTTGCTTTTATTTCTGCCTCTTTTTTGGTTAAAAAAATTCCAAAATCTTCATAAATGTTATCATTTAATTTCTTTAAAACTCTATACATTTGTTATTCCTCCACTTTTCTACTAATCCGTGCTTGGATTAAGTCATATAATGTATTGTCTAAAAATCCGCTTATACTATATATAGCTATTTCTCTATCGTCCCATATTATCAACTCACATATTTGTTCGATTTGTGCTTTTTTTATTTTGCTTGTTTTTCTATATACATTTTGGTCTACTATGTAATCTTTAAAAAATCCAAATTTCTCTAATTCTTTCAAAGCTATTCTTTCTCTTCTTATACTTTTTCCATCTTCTCCTAACACATTTCTATATTCTGCTATTTTTAACATCTCTATTACTCCTCTACCTTATATTCATTTTCCTTTAGCTCTATTGTTTTAAGGCTCTTGCCTTGCTTTATTCTTTGTATCATAGCATTTATTTTATCTATATCAGCTTCTCTTCTATGTACTATCTCTTGTGGTGCTACTGCTTCTGCCATTCCAAACTCTGCTTTACTTCTATATATTGAGGTTATTTCCTTTATATCTCCTACTTGTGCAGAAGTAAGCATATTGTCTACTAAATAATCATTTATTCTTAATATTACCTCTTGTATACTCTCATCTGGCGACCTTAAATAGTTATTGTATGTAGCCGTAGAAATGTCAGCAAATGCACAGAAGCTGCCTTTACTTGGCGGATATTTTACTTTTTTGTTTATTGCTACTATTGCTTGTCTATAATATTCAAATACTATGTTTAATTCCTCTGTTGTGTATTTTAAAGGTTGTCCTATTAAGTTGTGTGGTCTTAATATCTCATTTATTTCTATTGTACTTAACCCTTGTACTTCTTTTCTGTCTTGTAATTGCTCTGCTATTTTATTTAATCTAGTTTCTAGTTTTTGTGGCAATTCCTTTTTGTATTCTTCTAATATGCTTTTCTCTCCTGCTTTTACAAGAGCCTCTTTCTTTTGCTGTTCTACTATCTTCTTGTCCTTTGTTTCTAAACCTTCTTTATATTGTTTTTTCCTTAAAATCACTCTCCTAATAATTTCAATATCTCTTGTGCATAATAATATCTGCCTTTATCTTCTAAACATTCAGTTTCTTTAAAATTGTTATATACTATTTCTTCTTTTAATTCTGTTATTAAACTATTATGCTTAACTGTTATTTCTAATAAATCTTTATCTTTTTGTTCTAAATTTTCTATAATTCTTTCTATTGGCTCTATTCTTAATGTTACAAATACATTATCTTCACAAAATTCTCTTGAAAAATTTATTTCATTTTTTACATAATTAACTATATCTTTTATATGCATCTTCCCACCTCTTTCTTATTCTCAAGTATAGGCTAGTCCTTATCTATACTCTCTAATACTGTTACTTTATTTAAACAGTTTGGGCACTTTATGTATTCATGATATGTATGTATATCCTTTATTTCGCTCGAAACTTCATCACTTGGAAATTCTAATATTGCATGACAATTATTGCATTCTCTTATCATATATACATTGCTTGTTCTGCCTTGGTTACTTCTTCTAAAACCTATCACTCTGCAATCAGTTAATATTCGTTCCATACTATCTCCTTTCTCAAAATGGAAGTTCGTCCATTGTAGTATCAAATGCAAAACTATCTTGTGGCTCTTGCTTTGGTTGTCTTGTATTTTGTACTTCGTCTATGCCTTCTTCTAATAAATTAAATTCACTTACAAATATCTTGTCAAAGTATTTATATTTAGGCTTTCCATCTTCGTTTAGCTCATCTGTTTTTATCTTGTAAGGTGATACCCAGCCTTTTATTACTTCAATTACACTTTTGTTTTTTACTTCTACACCTTTTCTAAACGTGACTTTTTTACTCATGTATATATCTTCTGTTTCGCCGTTTTCGTTTGTAGTTGTACTTTTTATGTATGTTTTGTATCTTCCTTGTTCGTCTTTATATATTGTTAATTTACTTGGTTCTTGTCCTATATTTATACTCATCTTAAACTTACTCCCTTAATACTTCCATATGTTTCATTTTTGATTATATCTTTTTCTATTTCTATTATATTTATTTTTTCATTTTCTTTTTTGTAAAAAGGACATATCCCATTTTTGCAAAGTAATTCGTTCAATGCATAGCATGGATACCTTTTCATATCTTTTTTATATGCAAAACACTCTTCTTTTTCTTTTGCTATTATAAGCATTACTCCATCTATCATATCTATGCTGCCTAATTCTTTTGCCTCTTTTTTAGTAATTAATATTTCTTTAGTTTTTCCATGAGTAAATATTTGCATAGTTTTTATTCTTTTTTCTATCCTTTCAAATGTTGTCATCTGTGTCCTCCTATCATTATATTTTTATATATTACTCTCTCTACATAAGCTAATGCTTCATATTGTGTTATAAATCTACCATCATGCCTATGTCTTACGCTGCTTCTTATTAATTTAATATTTTGATTATAGCTGCGCTTATATATTTCAGCTAATTTGTTTTTATTAATTCCTTGTTTCCACAACTTAATTATCTCTTCTTCTTTCATACTAGGTAGTATTAGCTGTTACGTGATGTTTAATGCCGTCTATTTATTTATATTGTTTTTTTCCTTATAATCACTCTCCTAATTTAATTTTTGCATTATAATATGTATAATAAGTCATCCCTATGTTTGTGTCTGTAACTATTAAATAGTCAATTAAATGTTCCATATCCATATCATCATCTAAGATAACAAATTTTTCTATTCCTAAATCTACATTTTCATCTAACCATTCTTGTATCTCTATTCCTCTTTTAGTTCCTAGATTTTTTGTTCTTCCTAAAATCTCAATACTTTTATCTAGCCCTGCATTATATAGGCATTCTTTATAATTATTACTTATTCTCCAAGTGGATGTTACAACTATCTTTGCCCCTGTTTCTCTACATAATTTATTCAACCAACATACTGCTTGAAAGTTATTTACTTTGTTGTCGTTTGGAAAATTAAAATTTGGCTCTTTTCCTTGTTCATTAAATATTAAAGTATTTACTACACCATCATAGTCTAAAAACACTATCTTCATCTTCCCACCTCTTTCTTATTTCTTGTCTATTCTAATTTTCCACCATAAAAAATAATAAATCTTCGTTATGTTATTCTCAGATTTTCTAATTCCTTGAAAATTATCGCATCTTTCTATCTTCATATAACTTTCTCCTTTCTTATTCTCTATCCATATATTCTTTTTTGTGCTATTTCAAAATATTTTTTATCTAATTCTATTCCTATAAATTTTCTATTTGTATTAATACATGCAATTCCTGTGCTTCCACTTCCCATACAATTATCTAATACTGTTTCTTCTTCATTTGTATATGTTTTAATAAGATATTCTAGCAATGTAACAGGTTTTTGCGTTGTATGTAAATTGTATTTTTGCTTATCAGAAGCAAATGTTATTACATTTCTAGGGTATCTTTCAGTACTACCTCCTCCTGATAATTCCTTATTACATCTTCCATACAATTCTGTATTATTTTGAGTTTCTATATATCTTGTATATGAATGCATTGGTTTATGCCCGTTGTGTCTTTTGTGGATTATATGTACATTGTTTTTTATAAAATATCAAAATGTTTTCGTAAGCTCTAAGTGGCTGTTTATTAGCGTTTAAATGACCTGTTGCTTGTGTTTTTTCCCATATCCAGTCATATTTATACATATCTAAATTGCTTAATCTTAACCTGCTTGCAAAAGGTTCTACTGCAAACAAAGCTATTGTTCCAGTATCTTTTATTATTCTGTAGTATTGTTTCCAGAGTTGTTGTAAATCAAGGGGCTTGTCCCATTTGCATTTGGTAATTCCGATATGGCAAATCACACAAAATCATATCTACACTTTTATTTTTTATATCTTTCATTAGCTCTAAGCAGTCTCCGTTTTTGTAGGTTTATCACTTTATTTCTTCCTCCTAAAATCATTCTCTATCTAGCAGCATTGAGCATAAAGACTTTTTCCCTTCATTTATCCAATACATTCTACTTTCTTTATTGTATTTTTCATAACTTGCATTTTCTTTTTCACTTTGTACTTGTGTTTCTTTTATCTTCTCTACTAAACTATCATACTTATTTGCTTTAGTTTGTAAACCTGCCATTACTATTCTTATATTTTTTATTGCCACAAACCATTCTTCTCTTGTATAAATAGGTTCACTATCAGAACTAATATAATTAATCATATCTGTTATTTTCTTTATGTCTTCTTCTATATTTGTTTTATTGTTCATTCTGTACCTCCATTCGTTTTATCTCTATAATAGTTTCTTCTCTATCTTTTTCATAAATTATTCTGCTTCCATCTACGCTAGCAACTACGTTATAATTATCATCTTCTATAACATCATATTTGACTAATATATCTTGTATAGCATTTAGTAAATTTACTATATCTCTCTTGCGTCTATCTTTGACATAAAACGTACATTTAAGGTTTATAGGATAATCTATATGTTTTTTATGTTTCATTAGGTATAAGCCGCATTCTTGTTCAAATTCTTTATATAATTCACTTTGTGTTATAAAGTATTTTCCTGTTTTTTTGTTTTTAAATATTTGTTGGCTATTTTTTTTACTTCTACATTGAATTGGAATTTTTATTATCATTTTTTCTTTAGCTCCTTATATAATTCTTCTCTCCAGTTTTCTCTATCTGGCGTAAATCCTTTACAATTTCTTACTCCTTCAAATGTTTCATTTTCTAATTTATTACAACCGAAAACAATAAAAACATAATTTATCCTTTTCTATCTGTTTCATATTCTAACTACTTTCACATATTTTTCGCCATATTTTTTAGCTATTAAATATGATGTATAACCATCTATAAGATTACATTTATTTGTTATTACTATTGGTACTTTAAATTTATGATACATCATATAATAAATTTTCCTAGCTATTATTTTTCCATCTTTTGGTGGGTGTTCTATAAATTCTATTGGTATCATAATTTTGTCTAATCTTTCTATTCCTAATATTCTTTTTATTAAATTTTTCATAATTACACCTCATTCATATTTCAATTTATATCTTTTCTTATTTTCTAACTCTATAAAATCTTTTATATCAAAGCATTGCTTACAACCTGTTTTTGTATTTTCATATAAAAGCAAATTGTTTATCTTTTTTATAAACTTAAATGTCATTATTTTATTTATCTTTATATCTTCTATTTCTACTATCTCTGGTATATCCATTTGTTTCTCCTATGCATAATAATTTTCATTTTCTTGCATAAACTTATCTTCTGCTAACATATATTTTTTGAAGTATGTTGTTTCCCCAAATCTATTTTTAATTGACTTCATTTCATCTACTATGTCATACCCTTGCTTTTTTAAATTAAATATTTTAGCACTTAGTCTAGTTATTCCTAAATATTGAAATGCCTCTAATGATGTTATTCCTCCGAAGTCTTTGCATATATTCCAATACTTGTTCTTCTTGTGTTGTTTTCATTCGTTTTCACACTCCTTTTAATTTGAAAATATTCTATTAAAATCAAAATTGCTATAATCTCTTTGTTCAAAGTTCGTATATGCTGTTTTATTTTCTCCTCGCAGCTGTGCTATATTCGGCATAAATTGGTTTGTCTTTATATTTTGTTTTATATTTGCTATATATCTATCTTTGCTCATATCTTTTAAATTTTCGTAAAATAGTTTTAGCTGCTCTGTTGTTAGCTTTTTGTTGTAGTTATCTTGCAACATATGTATTCCTTCCATAAATTCAGCTTTCGTCATTTAAAAACTCCTCCTCTGCTGTTGTATTGTCTTGCTTTTTTGCATAATTATTCCATGTAAGTATTTTCTGTTTCCAATTTTTGACTTGATTTCCCTTACTGTCTTTCCATTTCCCTTCTGTGAAGTAATAATAAAATTCTTTAGCTCTTACCTTTAAGCCTTTTTCACTAACATACTTTTGAATTTCTTCAAGTGTTGGTGGAACAAAATTCTTCTTTTTCTTTTCTTCTTCCCCCACACCCCTATTATCTTTATTATTTATATTTATAGTTTCAGTTACAGTTTCCATATGTTCTTCATATGAATTACATATGTTTTCTATATCTTCTTCACATGTTGTCTCTTTTTGTTCTTCTAAGTCTTTCTTTTTTCTATTATTTCTACGGCTTTCAGAATATTTTCTTCTTCTAATGATTTCCTCTTCTAATCTTTCATTATAGTAATTTCCTTCTTCATCTTTTTTGAATTTGGAGAAAATTTCTTCATTCTGTCTTTTACATATGTTTAACATATCTTTTTCTTTCAAATGTCCTTTTTGATGTTGTAAACATAGTAATTTAATATATTGTCCTATTTCTTCATCTGACATAAGCATTGTTCCGGATAAGAAATCGCTACTATAAAATAAGAATGCTGGGTCTTTCATATATTTTCTCCTTTCGTTAAATATATCGCAACCAAGTGGCTATCCCTTATGTGGTGCTATCTATAGCTCTTCTTCGACTTTTCGTTTTTCGTCAGTCTGCACATAAAACTTGTGTTGCTAGAATGGTAAGTCATCTTCTGTTGAAACTTTGAAATTATTATTTGTATTTACTGGTGTTTGACTATCTAAAATACTTGCATCCGCTTGTCCTGTTGTTTTGCTATCTGCAAAATAAATCTGTTCTGCAATAACTTGAGTTTTACTTTGCTTTTTACCTTCTGTATTCTCCCACTCGTGTTGTTCTAATCTACCTGTTAATGCTATCTGTTGACGTTTTGAAATGTGCTTACTGGCAAATTCGGCTGTTTTCCCCCAAGTTGTTACATATATAAAGTCAGCTTGTTTTTCTCCTTCTTTTGCAAACCTTCTATTTACTGCTAATGTAAATGTTGCTACCATTACATTATTAGTTTGTGTATATCTTATTTCTGGATTAGCAGTTAATCTGCCAATTAGTGATACAATATTCATCTACTTATCCTCCTTAAATTTATCTTCAAAATAATATATTGCTATCAATAATATAATTGTTAATACTAGTAATACTGGTGCTATCCAAGTTGCTAAACTTATTATAAAATCTAGTGTAAAATCTGCTATTAATATTAAAACTATAAATATAACTACTTTTAATATTGCTTTAAATAATCTTTTCATAAATCTATTTCCTCCTAATATTTACATAGGGCTATATTAAACAAGCAATAATCCACCTTGTTTCAGGTAACCCACATGGGCAAGTAAGTCTTGTGTATAGCCCATTGTTTCTAATATTTACATTTCCATTTTTCTGCATATAAATCAAATAAGTTATATACTTTTAGCCAAGTTTCAAACTTGTGTAATACACTATCTATTGTTTCTGGAAACATATCTTTTGTGTATTCTTCTCTAAATATGTCGCCTATGTCATACTCTATTTTTGAAATACATTGTAAAGTTTCATCTGGATACACTGTTTTTTCACATTTATTTGTTATCAAATACACCATTTTACTTGCCTCTGGTACCATTTCTAAATACATAAGTGTTTGATGATTACCAAAAAACTTTCCTACATCATAGTTTTTAGTGTATTTGTAATCGTAGATTATTCCACCTTTTAAACAGTCTACAATTCCATAAAGTAAATAATCTCCATATTCTTTGCTAACTGGTACTTGATAAGCCCCTCCTAATGTTTCTTCATAACAATTTTGCATATATTTTTCAAAGGCTTTACCCTTTATAATGCTTTCTGTATCTTCAAAAGGTTCTTTATTTAATACTTTTATAAAATCTTCTAATGTGCCATTTTTGGTACAGTAAGACCAACTATTTAAAAGGGTAGGTGTAAGATAATATTTAGCCATAAGCTAGTCCTCCTTTACATTTTCTACTAAATTTGCTTGAATTAATTCTTGTATATATGGTTCTACTGTTTCATCTTTACAACTACTCCAATTTCCTTCATAATATGGTGCTATTTCTCCGTCTGACCATTCGTATTCTGGCTCTAAGTTATAGACCGCATAATATCTAAACTCTCTACTTTCGTTCCAGCACTTTCCTGACCATACATTATATTGAGGTTCATCAATTCCAACTTTTATCAAAGTTCCTTCATTTATTACTTTTATCATCAATTTTGGTAATATACTCTTTTTATCTACTACATAACCGAAACTTCTCTAATTCTTTAAAATTAACATTAGGCTTTAGTTTCCACATTATTTTCTACCTCTTTCTTCACCTCATATTGCTTTGTTTCTTTGTTCCATTGCATATTTAAACTAACTAATTTCTTTTTAAATCTGTTTGTTAGCTCTTTTTTACTTGTTAGCTTATGTTCTATTGTTTGCATTAGGTCTGATACTTCTTGTACATTCTCTGCTGTCATTGTATCTATTATTGGTATGTACTTGTCCATTACTTCTTGATATTCTTTCTGTTGTTCTTGAAGTTTTGTACCAACTTCCTCATTGAACTTGTTCATCTCATTAAATAATTGAGTTAAAAAGTTATTTGGAACTCCTTTATCTAAATCTGGTATATCGTACATAGCTTTAACACCTTGTGTTCTTTTAGCATAATATCTTTCGCAAGTTTCAAACCCTATTGTTCTTTTGTTGTTTCTCTTTTCCATGAAACCACCTATATCCATTTCTTGCCATATTTTATTCTTAGTGCTACCATCTACCATTATTCTTAGTTTTGTTTCTTCGTCTTGCTTATCTTCTACAACATGGAATATAATTACTAAGTGCTTTTTTAATTCGTTGTAAATCAAATAAACAAAACTTTCAAACAATTGTGTAACTGCTCCATATCCTTGTAGACTTAAACTTCCATCTTTTTTTCTGTTTTTTATATCTTGTTTAATAGCATGTGCTTTCATTAAATCAAGTAATTTTCCACCTGTATCTATAACTATCGTTTCATAATCTCTCAAATTTTCTATTGTTAAATCGTCTAATAACTCTTGATATGTATTTGGTTGTATGCAATCTGCTTGTAGTCTATCCATTATTCTTTTTGCTCCAAAGTCTGTATCTATTAATAGTGGTTTTGGTGCTGATAATCCTAATGTTGTTTTTCCTATTCCGTGGATACCCTGCTATAAGCACCCTAAATCTATTCTCTGTATTTATCATTTCTGCTGGTTTTTTAATCATTATTTCTTTCTCCCTTCAACTTCATTATTTTTTCGTGCAATTCATCTGCATGTCTATAATCTTCACTTTCCCAGTGGTCTTGCATTTGTAACATAAAGTATCTATGTTCTAATTCTTCTAAACTTTCTGACATTTTACTTGCCCTTCCCTTACTGTTCCTGAACTATATAATAGCTTTATCGCCACTTTTCTTGCTTCTTCTTTTTTATATTGCTTTCTTAAATCTTCTATATATTTTTTTATAAAATTCATATTCTTTTTCTCTTTCTCTTGATTTTTTCTTTTCTTGCTGCTATAATATAATTAAATATTAACTAATTCGAGTTGGTTTCTTTGCCGAGAAATCAACTCTTTTATTTTGTCATACTTATATACAATTGTTCCTTTTCCTCGCATAATTCTTCTTACTGCTATTGACTGTTGATTTGCTAATTCATTTGCTTTTTGCAATGCTAAGCAAAATAGAAATAATGCTATTATACAAAGTATTATTATTCCAACTACCATTTTTCTGTTCCTCCTTTCTTATTTATTTTTTATATTATAAATGCTAATATAAACATTGATATTAATATACTTTCTCCTATTATGTCTTCTAATATTGATTTAATTTGATTTTTCATTTGTTTTCTACCTTTCTATTAAATAGTCGTGTTTTTCTAAAATGTATTCATTAAATGCTCTTCTTGCTACTTTAAATGGTCTCGTATAACGTTGTACTGGCAATTCTGGGTCTTGAAACATCTTAAGTACCATATTTTCGCCTATGCCAAATTCTTTATGTATTTGTTCTTTTGTTAATAATTCATATGGGTCTTTTTCTTGTTGAAGTAGTTTTTCTAACAATTCATTAGTTCTTTGCTGTTCTTTTAATAATGCCTCCATTATCTTTAATTCCTTTCTCTTTAATTTGTGTGTCAGTTGTGGTTATTTTTTACAATTCACTTTCAATCACTTCCACCCACTTTCTGCTATTATCTTATTACTATTTTTTAAGTGTTAAAAAACGTAGTTTTTTAAGTCTGTCAATAGTTTTTATAAAATTATTTTTCTTGAATTTAATTCAAGTTTTCGTTTAAAAAAAAGTCTCCAATTTCTTCTTTTGCTATATCTAAAACATTTTTATTACATGCTTTTTGTATTTCTGTTGTTGAAAAATCCCTTTTCCCATTAAATGTGTAACTTAATGAAGCTGCTGATATTCCTATCTTTTTTGCAAAATTAGCTTCAGAACCTACTTTTTCTTTTATTCTTCCTCTTAACTTGCTATAATCAAACATTTTATCACCTCTTTCTTCTTGAATTTAATTCAAGTTTCCTATATATTATACTATAGATTTTATTTTGTCAATACCTTTCTTGATTTTTTTTCAAGTTTTTTTGATTTTTATTGAAAAGACTTGATTTTTATTAAAGTTTTCTTTATAATATATACTAATGATATATGAAAAGAGGAAAACTATGAGTGAAGTAATAGAAAGTTTTGCCAATAGATTAGATAAAGCTATGAAGCATAGAAATATAAAATCTGTTGAATTACACGAAAAAACAGGTATAAGTGAAAGTCTAATAAGTAAATATCTTTCTGGAAATGCAACTGCTCGACAAGGAAAACTTGTTTCTTTATCAAATACATTAGATGTTAATCCTGTTTGGCTTATGGGATATGATGTACCAATGGAAAAAACTTCAGACGAATTAAAAGGCTCTATTTCATTAGAAGAACTATACAAAGATACAGTACCGCTTCTTGGTATAGTTAAAGCAGGATATAATTACTTGGCTAATGAAAACATATTAGAATACATTCCTATTGATTTTAAAAAGGATGACGAAAATTACTATGCCCTTAAAGTAAAAGGAGATAGTATGGAAACAACATTTTCTGATGGAGATACTGTTATAGTTCATAAGCAAGATACTTTTAATAGTGGCAATATTTGTATTGTATTGATAAATGGAAATGAGGCTACGATAAAGAAAGTTTATAAAATAGAAAATGGAATTGAACTTGTTGCTCTTAATCCCTCTTTTGAGGACAAAAAATATAGCTTTGAAGAAATGAAAAAAATCCCAATACAAATTATTGGAGTTGTTAAAAGATTATATAAAGAAATCAATTAAAGTTATTAATATTAAAAATATAAAAAAGTGAGAAATGTGCTTCATTTACCACAACTGACACATTTCTCTAAACAACACTATTGAGAGTGTTAGTATTATAATATCAAAGATACTTTCATTTTTCAATAGTTACAAATAAATTAATTGAAAATTGGAGGTATTTTATTATGCTAAAAAAAATTGTATTGCAAAACACAAAAACTAAAGAAAAAATTGAATTCAAAAAGGAAATAGACTATAAGGACTTTATTATCTATAAAGATAAATCAAACGAATGGGAAATAGTTGTTCTAGAGTTTGAAAAGAAAACAAATCAGAAATCAAAGCAAGTAGGTAATCGGCGAAGGTTCTCTTTATAAAAGCGAAACATCGAATTGCTGGTTTTTTCAATATTATGACACTTCTGGTAAAAGACAAACAATGAAACAAAGAAAGACCGAAAGTGCAAAGGAATTTAAAGCAAGAGTTACAGAAGTAAAAAGCAGTTTGAATAATGGCACATATATTCAAAAGCGAACTGATACTATTAAAACTATTATTCAAATGCACATTAAACAAAAATTTAATGATGGTATAACAAAAGGAACATCATACAAAAGAGATAAAGAAACATTGACTGCATTAGAAAAGTGTTGTAAAGATTTGATTAACAAACCTATACAAAAAATTACTTTAAATGATATTCAATCATCAAAAGAAGAAATGAAAAGTTATGCTCAATCTAGTATTAATAAAATGTGGAGATTATTGAAAAAAGCTTTTAGAATTGCTACCTCCCCTTCTATTAATCTAATACCCCTTAATATTATGGAAGATGAAAATTTAAAAATTCCTATTTCTAATAAACCAACAAAAAAAATTTATCCTTTAGCAAAAGAAGAAAGAAAAAAGCTTATGTCTGTATTAAATAACGAAGAGCGCAACCACCCTTATAGAGATATTGTTAAATTAGAATGGATAACAGCTATGAGAATTAGTGAGGTACTTGCTCGTTCCAAAGATGATGTTTCTGAACATGGATTACATATTCATAATACACTATCAGAAGATGAAAATGGACATACTATCTTAGGAGAACATACAAAAACATATAATAAGCAGACTGGAATTGATGAAGGCGAAAGATACTTTCCAATTTCTTCTGAACTAGAAAGTATTCTTAAAGAACAATTAAAAAATAAGCTAACTAATATGTATAACTTATTATTTTGGGATTACGAAAAGAATACATTTATAAGCGATAAAGAAATTAATTCATGGCTAACTAGATTAAACAGTAAATATCATATTTCTGACAAAACTTTGCATAATCATAGATTACGTCATGACCGCATTACGCAGTGGAAAGAAGCTGGAATGGATATGGAAGCAATACAATATCTTGCTGGGCATATCGAAGGAAGCTCTATAACAAAAGATGTTTATGTTGAAGTTTCTAAAGAATTTGCATTTAAAGAATTTAAAAAAGCGACTTAAATTTTTATTGCATTACTATTGCATTAATTTAATAAACAGAAAACTATATAAGTACTGAAATTTCAGAAGTTATATAGTTTTTAATTTGGTCTTGGGCACCATGGGTGCTTTGTATAAAAAAGCGCAGTGAATAGTTAGTAAAAAATGAGGTAGCCATAAAAAACTACCTCTTTATATTATTTATTTTCTCTATATCTTAACTATGAACTTTTCTGAACCGTCCCTAAAAGTTCTTTAAAAGTTCTTAAAAAAACTTGAAATTTATATTATTTTATGACATAATATAATAATGCTAATATATAAAGCATATCTTTAATTATATAAAATAAAAAAAGAGAGGTGAATACTATTTATGATAAGTGATGAAGAATTTTCAAAGAAACTAAACAGACTACTTATGCTTTGTATTCTAGGAGCAATTTTAGGTGTTGTTGGTATTTTACTTGCAGATGCAGAAGGGTACGAAAACATTAAATATGTAATGGCAGGAGTGGATGGAATAATATTTGCAGTATTATTAGTTTTATCTTATATCTTTTCTAAAAATAAAAAATTGGCAGGTCCAATTTTTGGAATTATTTTAGGAGCTTTAGATATTATACATCTTTCTGTATATGGTATCATTGTAGGTATCTACATAATCATCCATTGTGCATCAATGTGCAAAGACATAAGCGCAATTAACAAAGGCGGCAATTCACAAGAAGAATAAAGTAGTAATAAAAAAACTACCTATTGTGAAGTGCACCCCAAATGTTGGACAAAAATCTAACATTTGGAGGTGTATTTTTAA
>CANSWM010000026.1 GCA_947650745.1 uncultured Clostridium sp.
TTTAAGTAGTAAATGTAGAAGCAGTTATGAACCGGTGAAATAGATAAATTTATGGAAGCTTATTTAAGAAATAATATAAATAATTAAAAAACTTATATAACTCTCAAGATAAAGTATTTGTCTTGAGGTTTTTTTATGTTCTAAAAAATTAAAGACGTGAATATATATAATATATAAACATACACAAAAGGGAGGAATAGCTATGACACTTGAAGAAAGAAGAAATTTAACTCAAACAGCTATACAAAATTTAATATTAGAAAATAGAGAAAAGTTAAGTATATCAGGAGTATTAGATGTACTTAGTTTTGATGACCAGGTAGTAATGGTTGAAACAGAGCTTGGACTTTTAACTATTAAAGGAGAGAATTTGAAAATAAACAAACTAAGTATTGATACATCAGAAGTAATAGTTGAAGGAGATATAAACAGCTTAAATTATTCTGAAAAGGATTTAAATAAGGATAAAGGTGGAAGCTTAATTAGTAAAATTTTTAGATAATATGGGTGAAGTATAAGTGAATAATGTAGCTATATCTCAAGCATATCTGTTTATAATATTTATATTAAATGGTATTTTAATAGGTATTTTATTTGATATATTTAGAATCTTAAGAAGAAGTTTTAAAACACCTAATATCGTTACATATATAGAAGATGTTTTATTTTGGACGATTTCAGCAATTTTAGTATTGTATTCATTATTTGTATTTAATAATGGAGAAATAAGAGGATATATTTTTGTTCGGACTATTTCTAGGAATAGCCATATATATGTTGTTTTTTAGTAAAACAATTATAAAGGTATCTGTAAGAATTATAGTTGCTATCAAAAAAGTTATATATTTTATTATTAAAACCATATTATATCCATTAAAAATGATATTAGATTTATTAAAAAAGATTATAAGACCATTCTACTATTTTTTTGCAAATTCAATCACAAATATAAAAAAAATGACAAAAAAAATCAGTTCAAAGTCAAAAATCCGTAAAAATTAGAAAACTAAGAAGGATTTTAAAGAATAATGTAGAATTATATTTATATTAAGATTTATGTACTCATAAGAAAAATCTATAGAAAGAGAATACATATGAAGTTAAATAAAAAAAAGTTATTAAAGAAAGTGATAATATTAGTTTTTGCTATATATTTTTGTGTTACCGTATATAATCAACAAAAGACATTAAATACTTATAAAAGTAATATTGCATCTGTTGAAAAACAAATAAAAGAACAAACTGAATATAAAGAGTCTTTAATTTCTATGAAAGAAAATGCTTCTTCCTTAGAGTATATAGAAAAAATAGCAAGAGAGAAACTAAATATGTATAAACCAGATGAGAAGGTTTATAGAGATATAGGAAACTAAAATTTATAAAATAACCACTTTTGTAAATTTTAAGTCATTAGTTTTTAAAATGTAGAATTTGATTATCAAAATTTCATAAAATGTGCTTATTTGCGCATATCTAAATTTTCCAAGATGTTAAGTATTATAAATAAAATTATATATGGGGGTAATTATTATATGGAAGACAATATGGGGCTAACTGAATTGCGAGAACTTGCAAAAGAAAAGGGGCTTAAAAATATAAGTAAACTAAAAAAAAGTGAACTAATTGAGCTATTACAAGGTACAGATGTTATAGAACAGGACGAGCTATTAGGTGAAGATACAGATATAAAAGAAGATAATGAAGATTTTGTAAGTGGAAATGGCGTATACAAAGTTACTGGAGAAAATGATAAAATTGTAGAGGGAATTTTAGAAGTTTTGCCTGATGGATATGGATTTTTAAGAGGAAATAATTATCTTTCAACATCTGAGGATGTATACGTTTCACCTGTTCAAATTAAGCGTTTTAGATTAAATACAGGAGATAAAATAAAAGGTATTGGAAGGTTTCCAAAAGAAGGAGGAAAATTCCCTGCTTTAATATTTGTAGGTCATATAAATGATGAAACTCCAGAATTAGCGCTTGCAAGAAAGAGCTTTGATGATTTAGTTCCAATACACCCTGAAGAAAGACTAAGACTTGAGACTACTCAAAATGAGCTTGCAATGCGTATGATAGATTTAATGTCTCCAATTGGCAAGGGACAAAGAGGAATGATAGTTGCTCCTCCTAAAGTAGGTAAAACAACATTATTAAAAAAAATCGCAAATAGTATTACTACAAATAATCCAGAAGCAATACTAATAGTGTTATTAATTGATGAAAGACCAGAAGAAGTAACTGATATGAGAAGGTCTATCAAAGGTGATGTTATATATTCTACTTTTGATGAACTTCCTGAGCATCATGTTAAAGTTGCTGAAATGGTTCTTGAAAGAGCTAAAAGATTAGTAGAACAAAAGAAAGATGTTGTAATATTATTAGATAGTATTACAAGACTTGCAAGAGCATATAACTTAGTTGTACCAGCTTCTGGAAAAACACTATCTGGAGGATTAGACCCAGCAGCTTTACATAAACCAAAAAGATTTTTTGGTGCAGCTAGAAATATAGAAAATGGCGGAAGTTTAACCATTCTTGCAACAGCTTTAGTAGAAACGGGAAGCAAGATGGATGATATTATATTTGAAGAGTTCAAAGGTACAGGAAATATGGAAGTGCACCTAGATAGAAAACTATCAGAGAAACGTATTTTCCCAGCAATAGATATAAACAAATCAGGAACAAGAAGAGAGGAAATGTTACTTACATCAAAAGAATTAGAAACAGTATTTGCGCTTAGAAAAGCTCTTTCAAGTACACCTGTATCTGAAGTAACAGAGCAATTACTAACACAAATGGTTATAAGTAAAAATAATGCAGATTTTTTAGATAGGATGGAATACTTTTTAAAGAATTTCAAATAAAATTTTCTTACATAAATAAAAAATACCCTCTTAAATTAATTAGGAGGTTATTTTTTATTTTTACTTGGTTAATAATATTATTATTAGAGGTAAGATAAGTGAAATTTATAAAAGCAATAATTAATTTTTTTGATAAAATAAATGCAGACCACATTGGCGAATATACTGCACAATGTGCTTATTATACTTTTTTGTCTTTTATACCATTTATAATATTACTGCTTGGTTTTATCAAATATGTAAATATAGATAAAGAAACATTAGTAGATATATTTGAGGCAATTTTACCTAGTATTATGAAAAATAGTGTTTTAGATATAATTCAAGAAATGTATTCTAAATCAATAGAAACTATTTCTTTATCTGCAATATTTATGCTATGGTCTGCAAGTAAAAGCTTTTATGCTTTAAATAAAGGGCTTTTGGCAATATATAAAAGGGAAGAGGGAGAAAATTTCTTCTTCCTTAGACTAAAAAGTTTAGTAGGAGCGGTAGTAGCATTAATAATTATTATTTTAATTTTAGTTTTATTAGTTTTTGGAAATTCAATAGAAATTGCAATAAATGAGAATTTTAATAATTTTAGTAACTTTTTTAGTTTTATATTTAATGCAAGAGGATTTATATCAATAATCGGAATGTTTATAATTTTCTTGTTTTTATATAGAATTTCGCCTAAAAAGAAAGGGAAGAGGGTAAAACACTGTATTTTAGGTGCAGCTTTTACATCTATTGCATGCTATTTAATATCATTTTTCTTTTCTATTTATGTAAATATTTTTACTAATTTCTCTATTATATATGGAAGTCTTGCAACAATAACATTAATTATGATGTGGCTTTATACAATAATTTATGTAATATTACTGGGTGCCGAAATTAATTATATTACTGAAGATAAGATTAATAATTTATGTGCAAAATTTAAAAACAAAAGACAAAAAGTGAAACTACTAAGAGATAATTTTTAGAGTACATTTAAATAGAGAAGTATAGCAGATATATTATAAAGTATATTATATGGAAATATAACATTGCACAAAATCACAGTTTTGTGCAAATAACGATAAGATCAAAAATAGAACCATACAAATACAATCCTACTCTTGAAATAAAGCCTATACAACAACAACTTATACTACTTTTTAATTAAATCGCCTTAAAATCGATTCTAGAGCTTCATTATTTTTGACTATTCCTGGTTGGAGTTTTTTCATTATTGTAACCTCATAATTAAAAAAAAAATTTTATATAACTTTAGATTATTTTATTAAAAATTTCAAAATCCTTATATTTCAGCATTTTGCTTGATTTTATAGACAGTAAACTATATGTCTGATTTTTAAAAATGGCTTAAAATCGATTTTCGTGCCTCGTTTTTTAGCCATTTTTCAGCACTTCTAATAGATGCTTAAAAATAAGCATTCTAACTAAATTCATATTACAAATATGACATTTTATTAAATATATTCTAATTAACTTATTGGATATATTATTAAAAAGCCTTAAAATTGATTTTGAAGCTTCATAATATGAATTATATTATAGAATTAGTAATCTAAATTTATATAATTATTATATAGAATTTTATGAATTATTTATAAAGTTATAATAAAAATTTTATTTACAAACAGTCATAACAAATGTTCGTTTTTTAAGAAGTTATATTATAAATTAACTTTGCACAAAATGAAAATTCCAAAATTCTAATTATATAAATTTTTATAATTTTCAAATTTTATATTTATGTTATTGAAATTAACCTCTTCCCCCTACTCTGCTCAGTTTAATCAAACAAAAGATTTTGCTAATATTCTTCTAGACTGATTAATAACCCATTCAAGAAGCAATTGCACTTCATGTTCAGTTAATCCAGTATAATTAATATCTATATTTTTCTTTTTTTTCAGATTTCAAAAGTCCAAAAATGTATAAAATATTATGTTTTTATACATTTTCGATGAAATAGTTCCATTCTCTTTCTTAATTTCCTTGAAATGTAAGAAAAAATGCTTGAAAATTTTTTGCTTTAATTATAAAATTAAGATAAACATTCAATGGAGGTATCTATTATGGTAAAAGAATATCCGGAATTCTTAAATTCATTTTTACAGTATTCTGCTGTTATTTTAAATAAATCGCAAAATAGTATAAAAGAATATGGTTATGACCTTTCTAATTTTTTTAAATTTATGTCTAACCATTTAGGATTTTCTTCCGAAGAAGACATTAAGGATACTGATATACATAGCCTTGATATTTCGTTTCTAAAGCAAATTACTTTAGAAGATATACATTCATATCTATATTATTTAAAAGGAGCTTATGATAGCAAACCTGCGACTCTTGCTAGAAAGGCTTCTACTATAAGAATATTTTTTGCATATATGAGTAATAAAGAAAAAGAACTAGAGGTAAACCCAGCTCAAAATTTAGAAAGCCCTAAATTAGATAAAAGGCAGCCTAAATATTTAACCCTTGAAGAAAGTAAAAAACTATTAGAAGTTTCTATTCAACCAAATTGTGATGGAAAAAATAGAAATCTAGAAAGAGATTTTGCTATTGTAACTCTATTTTTAAATTGTGGAATGCGTTTATCAGAACTTGTTTCTATTAATTTAAAGGATATTAAGTTTGATGAATGTAAAATGACTGTTATTGGTAAAGGTAATAAAGAAAGAACTATTTATTTAAATAAAGCATGTATGAAAGCAATTCAGCAATACTTAGATGTAAGACAAAAAACAGGTATAAAAAAAGAAGATGAGTCTGCCCTATTTTTAAGTGAAAGATTAGAAAGAATAAGTAAAAGAACCGTACAATATGTTGTAGAAAAGGAATTAAAAAAGGCAGGACTTGATACTAGCAAATATTCAACTCACAAATTAAGACATACTGCTGCAACTTTGATGTATCAATATGGAGATGTTGATATAAGAGCTCTTCAAGAATTGCTAGGTCATAAAAGTATTGCTACTACTGAAATATATACACATGTTGCAAATGCACAAGTAAGAGATGCTGTTGAAAGAAACCCTTTATCTGATGCATAAAATATGAGTGCCCCTATATACCTAAAAAAACTTGTATATAGGGGCATTCCAGATTAGATTTTGTTATTCACTACGATTCTCGATGACAAATTGCACTGCCGATACCACTTTGTCGACTGCTTCGATGAACGGCAAATCATCAGGATTACCTGCTACCATTTGTGAAAACTTTTTTGAAAATTCCATAGGTTTGCTATCTTCTACAAATAGCTTCCTGACAAGAGTGCCGCTCCCTGTTTTGTCTAAGCATACATCAGTGGTGCTCCTCTTGATTCTTACATAAGTAGGCCAGTCGCAGTTTACGGACATCAGCTTGCCATAGATATGCTTGTTACTTGATAATCCAGCATACAATGCAATTTTTTCTTCCTTCTGCTCCTTATCTACCCGTAAGATAGATAATACAACTAATCTCATCTGCTTTCCTCCTTTAGAGATGTCTTTTTTATAGCCATGCTTTTGGAAAGATTTTGCATAAGCTAATTTGCTTGTACTATTATATTATACCATAGCTTATGTAAATCTTCAACCCTATGCCAATTAAAGCATTTATCTTAAATTTTATAATACTATTAATATGTAGGAATTTCTAGAATTTGATTTATTGATAAAGAAGAGCTTTTTAAATTATTTACTTCTTTTATATCTTCTATTACATCTCTTAAATCTTTGCCATCATAATATAAATTAGTTTGTTGTTCTTTTTTTGCTATATTCCACAAAGTATCTCCTGAGATTACTGATATAGATTTATATTTTAGCTCTTGATGTGAAGAAGATTTTGTGGTTAGTATAAAAACTATTAAAGCAGCTATTCCTAAAACTAATATTATTGCTCTTAATAATTTTTTCTTAGATTTTATTTTCATAATTATCTCTCCTTTAATACCGAACGTGTATTTGTTATTACGAAATAATTATATACGAACAAAAGTTTAATGTCAATACTTTTTAGTAAAAAATATGAAAAAATGTTTGTATCTATAATTCTATAATAGCAAAGGTTGTATTTGTTCGTGCTTTATAGTGCTTTCTATTGAATTAATTATATATTTTGGAGAAAATGATAATGATGTTGGTTTAGTTATTGGATTATTTTGAAGAAATGGTATAAAAAATATATTCTTACTATTTAAAAGTTTACCTATGTTTTCTGCATTTGTGCTAAGCCCATCTTTTGTTAATATTCCGAAGTAATACAGGCTTATTCTTTCTTAAATGTGTTTTTGCTGCAGCTAAAACTGGGGTATCATATATGGAAGAAGCAAGTTTTGCTATATGATTTCCGAGAGCAAGGAGCAATAACTAAAATATCCGCTTCTACTTTTTTAGCTTTTTCTTCTTCGTGTATAATCTTCATATTAGTAATTTGCTGTATATCTTGAGTAAAATTAAAAGATTTAGATTTCTTATATGCATTAATAGACATTATGGGTATTACTTTTCCGCCCTTCTGATATAATATTTTTTATTTCTTCTAGAGTTCTATTATATGCATAAAAACTGCTAGTTAAGCCAAATGCAATTGTCATATCTTTTAACTTCAATTATATACACCCCTTACAAATTTCATAATATATTTTATGAAATTATGTAAATTTTGCTACTTATTTGGTCATCATTACTATATTTTCTTATAATTGTTAACCCTAAATATTTACATATTGCTACAAAATATGGTAAAATATATAATATATGTAAATAACTAGGGAGGTATTTAAAAATATGAAAGAAAATGAAAAAATACTTATTTTAGATTTTCATGGACAATATAATCAATTAATTGCAAGGCGTGTAAGAGAATGTAATGTATATTCTGAGATAGTTCCTTTTAATACTAGTGCTCAAAAAATTAAAGAAATTGCTCCAAAGGGAATTATTCTTACAGGAGGTTCTTCTAGCGTATATGAAGAAAATGCTCCTACGATAGATAAAGAAATACTAAATCTTAACATCCCAATTTTAGGTATTTGTTATGGCTTGCAACTTATAACTCATATTTTAGGAGGAAATGTTGAAAAAGCAAATAAAAAAGAATTTGGTACAACAACTGTTAATATAGATAATACCTCTCCTCTATTTTCGGGATTTGGTAGTTCTAATGAATGTTTAATGACACATTCAGATTTTGTAAAAGAACTTCCAGAAGGCTTTTCAAATATAGCAAGTACAGAAAATTGCCCAAATGCTGGCATATCTGATGAAAGTAAAAAAATATATGGTATTCAATTCCATCCAGAAGTTAATCATACTAAAGACGGAATTAAAATAATACATAATTTTGTATATAATATATGTGGTTGCAGTGGTGACTGGAAAATGTCTTCATTTGTTGAAGAATCTATTGCAGCTTTAAAAAACAAAATTGGAAATAAAAAAGCATTATGTGCTTTATCTGGTGGGGTTGATTCTTCTGTTGCAGCTGTATTATTAAATAAAGCTATTGGAAAGAATTTAACATGTATTTTTGTAGATCATGGCCTACTTCGTAAAAATGAAGGCGATGAAGTTGAAAAGATATTTAGAGAACAATATGATATAAATCTTATAAGAGTAAATGCAAAAGATAGATTTTTAAGTAAGCTTAAATTTGTTTCTGACCCTGAAAAAAAGAGAAAAATTATAGGTGAAGAGTTTATAAGAGTTTTTGAAGAAGAAGCTAAAAAAATTGGTAAAGTCGATTTCTTAGTACAAGGAACTATTTACCCAGATGTAATTGAAAGTGGTGTTCGGAAGCGGTCAAACAATTAAAAGCCACCATAATGTAGGAGGTCTTCCTGACTATGTTGATTTTGAAGAAATTGTAGAACCTTTAAGGGATTTATTTAAAGATGAAGTTAGAAAAACAGGTTTAGAGCTTGGTATCCCTGAAAATTTAGTATATAGACAACCATTCCCTGGTCCTGGTCTTGCAATAAGAGTTATTGGCGAAATTACTGATGAAAAACTAGATATTCTAAAAGAAGCGGATTTTATATTTAGAGATGAAATTGCAAAAACAGGTCTTGATAAAAAGCTAAATCAATATTTTGCAGTTTTAACTAACTTAAAATCAGTTGGAGTTATGGGAGATCGGAAGAACTTATGACTATACCCTAGCTTTACGTGCTGTTGAAACTTCTGATTTTATGACTGCTACTTGGGCAAAAATTCCTTATGAAATTTTAGAAAAGGTTTCAACTAGAATTGTAAATGAAATAGGAAATATTAATAGAGTTGTTTATGATATAACATCTAAGCCACCTGCAACTATTGAGTGGGAATAATTCTTATAAGGAAGGATTTATATAAATATGAATGAATTTAAAAGACGAGTAGCAGATATGGCAAATATGAAAGATGAAACTGCATTTAATCCAAATGAATCAGCAAAAGAAATAGAACAAGAACAATTAGTAGAATTCGTAAAAATATTAAAAGGAACTTCTCATGAAGGTTTAATAGTATATAAAGACCCTAAAGTGCAAGAACTTATTGATTTTATTGCAGCTGCTATTATTCAAGAAAACTCAAGATTAAATGATGATACCTACCCTATTCAAATATATAGAAGGTATAAATCTAATCATAGTTTATATGAAAAAATTAAAGACTGGTCTCAAAGAGAAGACAGATTAGAGTGGCAAATACCAGATTATTTGGGATTTAGAATAGTACCAACATCAGAGCACTCAATATTTTATTCTGGTGACGATGATGTTTTACAAGGAATGATAAATAAAAGAGAAAATAATAGAGAGTTTATTGCTAAAAAATATAAAGAGATACATGAAAATTCTAATATGACATTTTCTAATTATTGCAAAATTTGTGGTGATGTAATAGATGTTCTTTCTAGCCTATTTCCAGAAGAAGCAACTGATAGAAAAAAATATTATAGTTCATTAAAAGAATTGGTAGAAGAAGATTATGCTGGATATACAAGTTTAATGGAAGATTCAGATAGTCCTATGTATTTAGATGAAATATTAGCTTACACAAAGGTAAATATTAAAGATTTACTCCAAGAGCTAACTTTAAATAATCCAAATGAAGTTATTTTGTACAAATTAAAAAAGGACTTATTAAATACCTTTGAAAATAGTAGTTTATTAAATGGTCTTCGGAATATCTGTATCAGAAGATACTTCTAGAACAAAATCAAAACATTCTGATATTGGATATATTTCTGAATTTATTGGATTAAACTTAAGCATTATAACAGATGACCAGGAGTTTTTTGTTATTCCTATTGAGTGTCAACTTCAGTCAGAGCAGCAATATAAAGATTCTACTATTGGTTATTCAGCACATTCAAATTTGGAAGGAAAAAAACCGAAATTAAAAAATATACCAAAGTCTGTGAATGGAAGATATCTAGATAAATGTGGGAATGCTAAAATATTTCGTGAATACTTATCTTACGTTATGAATATATCTCCTCAGTTCTCTACTGCTAAAATTACAGAGCATGATTTTGAAATAGGACGTATTATAATTGCCAAGTATGATTTATATGAATCTTTTAGACTAATTTCTAAAATTCCACCAAATAGTAAAACGTTTGCAGCTTATAAAAATTATTTTAGAGAATTATATAATGAACGTGAAAATATATTTCCAACTGAAAATTTAGACCCAAAATATATCTCAATGGGTGAAATTCCAAATTTATCAGACGATCCAAGGGCATATAAGAATTTCTTTTCTGAACTTAGTATATCTTTAAAAAGAACAAAATCTATTGCAGAAGAAATATATAGCAAAGATTCTCAAGATATTAGTAAAAGAATTGATGATGAAAATGATTCTCATGATGGAATATAAAAATAAACCCTACTGAATTTACTAAGTAGGGTTTTTATGTAATATTTTTATTAATTTTTATATGAATTATCAATTTCCTTTAGTATAACATCATGTGCCTTTCCTTCTGAGATACTTACATCTGATACAAGTGTTAATCTTGCTTTTTCGTGTAATTCTGGAATTGTTATTGCACCACAGTTACACATTGTTGATTTTATTTTTAATATTGTTACATCTAGAGTATCTTTTAAAGGTCCAGCATATGGGATATAAGAATCTACTCCTTCTTCAAAAGATAATTTGTCTTTATCTCCTCCAAGGTCATATCTTTGCCAGTTTTTAGCTCTATTTGAACCTTCTCCCCAATATTCTTTTACATAGTTATTACCTATTTTTAATACTCTTGTTGGACTTTCATCAAATCTTGCAAAATATCTTCCCATCATTACAAAGTCTGCTCCAAGTGCTAATGCTATTGTTATATGATGGTCATGTACAATACCTCCATCTGAGCATATTGGTATGTATATTCCTGTTTCTTTATAGTATTTATTTCTTTCTTCTACAACATCTATTAAGCTACTGGCTTGTCCACGGCCAATACCTTTTGTTTCTCTTGTTATACAAATTGAGCCTCCGCCCTACTCCAACTTTTATAAAATCAGCTCCGAGCTTCTGCTAAATACCTAAATCCTTCTTTATCTACTACATTTCCCGCACCTATTTTTACATCTTCTCCATATTTGCTTCTTACAAAATCTATTGTATTTTTTTGCCATATAGAATATCCGGTCTGATGAGTCCATACAAAGTATGTCAACACCTGCATTTACAAGAGCTGGTATTCTTTCTTCGTAATCTCTTGTATTTATTCCAGCTCCTACTATGTATCTTTTATCTTCATCTAGTAAAGAATTTGGATTATTTTTTCTTTCTTCATAGTCTTTTCTAAATACTAAATATTTTAAATTTCCTTCTTCTGTAAGTATTGGAAGACAGTTTATTTTATGCTTCCATATAATATCATTTGCTTCTGATAAAGTTGTTCCTTTTTTCGCAGAAATTGTATCTTGCGCTTTTGTCATGTAATCATCTATAGGTGCATCTAAATTGTCTTTAGATGGTCTATAGTCCTTATCTGTAACAATTCCTAAAAATTTACCACTACTTGTTCCATCATCTGTTACAATAACTGTTGAATGTCCTGTTCTTCTAGTCATTTGCATAACTTCTTTTAGTGGTGTTCCTGATTTTACATTTGAATCACTAATTACAAAACCTGCTTTATGTTTTTTTACACGATAAACCATTTGTGATTGTTCTTCTATTGACTGAGCACCATATATAAAGGCTAGTCCTCCTTCTCTTGCAAGTGCAACTCCCATTTTTTCTCCTGATACTGATTGCATTATTGCAGATACCATAGGTATATTTGCAGAATATTTTGGCTCTTCTCCCTTTTTAAACTTAACTAGAGGTGTTTTAAGTGATACATTAGTTGGTATACATTCTGTTGTTGTTAAATTTGGTAGTAATAAAAATTCATTAAATGTTCTTGAAATATCTTCTAATATTTTTGCCATATTTATTCTTCCTTTCTTTTTTGGAAAATCTTCTTAAGTTTATTTATAAAACTTAAGAAGACTCTATTTTTAACTTTATTTTATTCTTACATTTTACCTTGAACAAGGTCTTTAGTATCTCTTGCAATTACCAATTCTTCATTAGTTGGAATTACAAATACTCTTATCTTAGAATCAGGTGCAGATATTTCTATTTCTTCTCCTCTTATCTTGTTCTTTTCTTCATCTAGTTTTACACCCATAAATTTCAAATAATCACAAACACCTTGTCTTGTTGTTCCTGCATTTTCTCCAATTCCTGCTGTAAATACTATTGCATCTATTCCTTGCATTGTTACTGCATATTTTGCAACATGCTCAGCTACTGTATAATTGAATATGTCTAGTGCAAGTTTTGCTCTTTCATTTCCAGAAGCTGCAGCTTCTTCAATATCTCTACAGTCAGGGCTTACTCCTGAAATTCCAAGTAATCCTGATTTTTTATTTAATATTGTGTCTATTTCTTCAATAGATACATTTTCTCTTTCCATTATATATTTAACAATTGCAGGATCTACATCTCCTGATCTTGTTCCCATAGGTATTCCTGCAAGTGGTGTTAATCCCATACTTGTGTCTAAGCTTTTTCCACCTTTTATTGCTGCTATACTTGCTCCTTGACCTAAGTGACAAGTAACAATTTTCATATCAGGTGTCACTCCTCCCATAAGCTCTGCTGCTCTTGCTGATACATATCTATGTGATGTACCATGGAAACCATATTTACGAATGCCATATTTTTCATAATATTCATATGGTATTGGGTAAATATAACGATTTTTTTGCATTGTTTGATGGAATGCAGTATCAAATACACCTATCATAGGTACTCCTGGCATTAATCTTTGGCAAGCTTCTATTCCTAAAATTGAAGCTTTGTTATGTAGAGGTGCAAGTACTGTTGCTTTTCTTATTTCTGCCATTACATCATCATTTATTATAACTGATTTTGTAAATTGTTCTCCACCGTGAACTGTTCTATGTCCTACTGCATCAATTTCTTTTAAATCACTTATTACTCCATATTCTGGATGTGTAAATTGTTCTAGAACAAGTTTAATTGCTTCTTCATGATTTTTTGCAAAGTGATTTATTACATGCTTATCACTTCCTACTTTATGTGTTAAAAAAGAACTTTCTTGTCCTATTCTTTCGAAATTTCCCTTTGCTATTGCTTTTTCTGTGTCCATATCAATTAATTGATATTTTAAAGATGAACTTCCGGCGTTTAAAACTAAAACTTTCATGTTTTTTTCTCCTCCATTTTTAATATATATATTTATAAATTATTTATCAAAAGATTGAGCTTGAACAGCTGTTATTGCAACTACACCCGCAATATCTTTGCTGCTACATCCACGAGATAAGTCATTTACAGGTCTTGCAATACCTTGACAAAGTGGTCCATAAGCTTCTGCTTTTGCAAGTCTTTGCACTAGTTTATATGATATATTTCCAGTGTTTAAATCTGGGAATATTAGTGTATTTGCTTTTCCTGCAACATTACTTCCAGGAGCTTTACTTTTTGCAATTTCAGGAACTATTGCTGCATCTAACTGTAATTCACCATCTACTGATATTTCAGGAGCTTTTTCTTTTACAAGCTTTGTTGCTTCTATTACTTTATCTACAAGTTCTGATTTTGCACTTCCATATGTGGAATATGAAAGCATTGCAACTTCTGATTTTTTTCCTACTAATTGCTCAAAACTTTTAGAAGACGATATGGCAATTTCTGACAATTCATCTGCTGTTGGGTTTGCATTTAATCCGCTATCTGCAAATACGAATGTTCCGTTTTCGCCATATTCACAATCTGGAACACACATTACAAAAAAGGCAGATACAAGTTTTGTACCGAGTAGCTGTTTTTAGTATTTGAAGTGCTGGTCTTAACGTGTCTGCTGTTGAATGTGCAGCTCCTGAGACTAATCCGTCTGCTTTTCCGAAGTTTTACCATCATCATTCCAAAATAAACAGGGTCAAGTACTAACTCTTTTGCCTTTTCTTCTGTCATTCCTTTTTCTTTTCTAAGTTCATATAGTTTTGATGCATATTCTTCATAATCTAAAGAAGTTTTTGGTTCTATAATTGTGGCATTTGATAATCTTAAATTTTTTGCTTCTGCAAGTTTGAAAATCTCTTCCTTGTTTCCGAATTAAAATAACTTTTGCAAATCCTTCATCTAAAACTATCTCTGCTGCTTCTAATGTTCTTATATCATTTGCTTCAGGTAATACAATAGTTTTAATATTACTTTTTGCCTTTTCTTTTATAATTTCAATAAATGACATAAATTTCCTCCTTGAACATAATATAATTATTATACAGCAGATTTATAAAAAAAACAAGATAATACTAAAAAAAATATTACCAAAAAGAAGCCCTAACCAGAGCTCCCTTTTGGTAACATTTTAATTCCATCTTCTTGCTTTAAGCCAGTATAGAAAATCCTATTGCTTTACTTAATCCTTTGCTATATAGTGTATTCTTCAAATATCCTATTGAAGTAATCAAAACTTTTTATTCTTTTTTTCATTATGATATTGTTTTGATTATCCAATACAGCAAGAATAATAAAGTCCTCGTTTCTAGAAAGTTTAGCATAAAATACAAAAAAACTGTCAAGGTAATACATTTGTCTAATAATTTCATTTACTAACTTATTTTCAATTTTCAAACTTTCTACTTTCAAAAAAACTTTTGTATAATCTTGTGATAGAAATTGTTTGACCTTTTGCTTTGCCATTTTTTCATATTTAAATTTTCTTATTTGTTTTTTTGTTTTGTTATTACTACACATTATGAAAATCCATATGAAAAATCCAATTAAAAACCGTGCTATAAAACCACCTAGTGCAGAATCATAATTATCATTCCCTACTTCTTCGAGTAAATATGTTGCAGCAGATAACGTTGCGCAGAATAAAGATAGCGTCAGAATTTCCCCATTAGAAAAATAACTTTTCTCTTCTAAGTTCTTTTTTGTAACGTAAAAAAATGCTAAAATCAGTATAATGTATAATACAAAAAAAATAAAATTTAGTTTTTCATAAGGCATAGCAATCAAGACAACTTTACTTAAAAAAGCAATTATTTTCAGTACTATTAAAATAAATATACATTTTTCCTCTAATGTATAATTCCGCCTATTCATTTTTTTACTCATCCTATTTCTCCTTTATACATAATTGAAAGTTAAAAATATTTAATTTCTTTTATCGCCTCATAGTTTTCTTTTTCAAATCTTGATATGAACCTTTTCCTTTCGTTAACAGGATGTAAAAAATAGCATGCCACAAAAACAATTATCCAGATAATAATACTGCAAAAAGCTACTTCTACAATGTAATTGAAACTAAGTTCGACTGTATCATTAAACATTGCTATGGTAAAAAATATTGCAGCTGCAGCAGTTCCAATAATTATAGCTAGTTTACGTACCTCCTTTAATGTGATTTCTTTTTTCTCCCGATTTTCCTTCATTGTGTTTTTCCTCCTTTTGGGCAAATTATTGCTGTTTGCTTAGTTTTTAATGTGTTTTTCTTCTTAAAAGAAGTTTTTAAAAAAAATTTCTTATTTATTATATCATAAATCTAGTTACCTTACAATGTAATTTACATAGTTCTATTCACTAAAAACTGATATATAGTCTTTTTTGAATTTCTCAATTCCCGCATCTGTTAAAGGATGTTTTATACATTGTTGGATTACTTTATATGGTACTGTTGCAAGCTAGTGCGCAGTCTACTATATGTATTGGATTACGTACGCTTGCGCATATAATTTCTGTTTTAATATTTTGCACTTTAAATATATTAGAAATAGTTTTTATCAAGTCTATTCCTGGAGTTGCTATATCATCTAATTTTCCTAAAAAAGGTGATACATATGTAGCTCCAGCTTTTGCAGCAAATAGTGCTTGAGTTGCATTAAAGATAAGTGTTACATTTGTTTTTATTCCCTCTTTTGATAATACTTTAACGGCTTTTAGTCCTTCTTCTGTCATAGGTATTTTAACAACCATATTAGGATGAATACTAGCAATTTCTCTAGCTTCTTTAATCATATCCCCAGAAGTTATAGTTGTTGCCTTTACTTCTCCACTAATTGCCCCATCTACAATAGATGTAATTTCTGTTATTACCTCTTTAAAATCACGTCCTTCTTTTGCTATTAATGATGGATTTGTCGTAACTCCACAAATAACCCCCATGTCATTTGCCTTTTTAATTTCTTCTACATTTGCAGTATCAATAAAAAATTTCATACTTAAATTTTCCTCCTTTATATATATTATTTTACAAATAATACCTCTAAAATATTTTCATATCTATCTTTTAATAGATTTTTTGTCCTAGGGCTTAGTTTGTTATAGTCTCTTTCTAGTTTTTTTCTTACCCATTCTTCCCCATCTGAAAGTGATAAATTCATTTTTTGATATGCTTTAGAAAATAGCATTGGTATACAATCAAAGTGTGCAATTACATCTGCATCTGCTACACATTGTTCTTCTATGGTATCTTTAGGTCTATTTACGCTTCCTCTATGATTTAGTACACAATTTTTAACACGTTCAATTCTATCTTTTGGATAGTTTAGATTAGTTAATAACTCTTCTGCAATTTTTGCTCCATAAATGTGATGTTCTTCAGGAGGTCCATATTTTGAAGGCTTAGAAATATCATGTAATAATGCCCCGTAGTTCAACAATTTCAATATCAGCCCCATATTTTTTTGCTAAATCTAAAGCGTTTTCAACTACATATTTTATATGGTCATTCCAAATATCAAAATCTGTATCGTTTTTTGCTTTTTCACATCTAATTAGTAGTTCTGCTTTAATTTTTTCTGTTACTTCACTCATAAACATTCCTCCTATATATTTTTGTAATATCTTATCATATATTTTGTTAAAAATAAAGCAAAAAATTTTTTAATAGTGTATAATGATATATTAGATTAAAGAAGCGGAGTGTAAATTTTATGGATTTGAAATATACAGTTATAGGTAAAAAATACAAATATATGAAAGAAGTATTAAAAGAAGAATTTAAAATTTCTTCTAGACTATATTTAAAACTTAGAAATGCTAACAAAATCTATTTAAATCGGAAACTTGGAAACTCTAAACAAAGAAATTTATATTAATGATATTATAGAAGTGGATTTAAATTTTATAGAAGATAATTCTAATATAGTTCCATCTAAAATGGATTTAGATATTATTTACGAAGATGAATATATACTTGCTATAAACAAACCTTCTGGTATTGCAATCCATCCTTCTTTAAGGCATTTTGAAAACAGCTTATCTAATGGTGTTAAATATTATTTTGATAGTATTAATTTGCATAGAAAAATTAGAATTGTAAATAGACTTGATAAAAATACTTCTGGAGTTGTTATTTTTGCTAAAAATGAATATATACAAGAAATTTTAAGCTTGCAAATGAGAAATAATATTTTTGAAAAAGAATATATTGGTATATTAGAACGGAATACTAGAAAATAATTCTGGAACTATAAATGCACCAATTGCAAGAAAAGAAAACAGTATAATTGAAAGATGTATAGATGAACTAGGACAAGTATCTATTACTCATTATGATGTAATTAAATATCTAAAAAATATGACTGTTACCCATTTTAAACTTGAAACTGGTAGAACTCATCAAATTAGAGTTCACTGTAAATACATTCGGACATCCTATTATCCGGAGATACTTTATATGGTACTTCCTCTACTTTAATTCAAAGACAAGCTTTACATAGTTATAAAATAAAATTTATTCATCCTATAACAAAAAAAGAAATCGAAATCATAGCAAAATTACCTAAAAGTATAAAAGAAATAATATAAGAACCTCACCCACTACATAATCAAAGATTGTGAGTGAGGTCCCAAGAACCTTTTTGCTTTTACAATAAAAGAGGCTAGCTTTAATCGCTAACCTCTAATTTCTAACTTTTAGAAAAAAGTAAACCTGTAAGCCGGGTTCTGTCTAGAATAGTCATTTATCTCGAATATA
>CANSWM010000027.1 GCA_947650745.1 uncultured Clostridium sp.
TTTTGTTATTTCTATTATTTCTAATATTTTTAACTTTATACTTTTCTATTTTTTTTATTATATGTTTTTTCTATTTTTCTTTACAATAAAATAGACCTTATATAGATATAACTTATCTACATAAAGTCCTAACTTTTTATATATTCACTAATTACTGTCTTTATGTTCCAAATTGTGTGTCAAAATGCCCCGTCCCTTTTGACACAGGCACCCCATAGGGTGCCTGCGGTTTTCCTGCCTTTATTGCTAGCAGGTGTGGTAATTTTAGAGAATGATTATCTCTACGCCTCCCGAAAACTGATAGAACTCATCGCATGCTTTCTGCAGTCTGTTCTTATCGGGCAGTTCACGTGTTTTGTCAATTGTAGCCTGAATACGAGGCATCCGTTTGCCGCTGCTGTCTACAATTACAAACTTTGAGAAAGTCCGTTCTGAAATTCCGTTTTGTTTTAAAATGTAGATGGCCACTTCTCGTAGCCACGTCTCGTCCATCAAGTTCTCAGGTCTTACAATTTCCCTATACATAAGCTCTACCTCCTAATGTTTATGATCCTCGACCACTCTAATCTAATTATAACACTATATATATAATAAATCAAATAATCGCTTACATAATTTTCCATTTTCTATATTTTCATAAGTATTATTCCTATTATTATTAGTAAAGCTGCTAATATTTTCTTTACCATATTATCCTTTTCTTTTAAGAAGAAATATCCGAACTATAACATTTAAAATAACAGTCAAGCTAAGTAGTGGTGCAACTATTGATACATTTTGTAATTGATATGCTCTAAGTCCGTCCTATTATCATTATGCCCCAAGATGCTGTTGTTGCTATCATTGATTTTTTGTCTACATTTTTAAATTCTGTAACAACATCTTTTATTTTTACTCTATTAAATAAAAATATCAAAATTGCAGGTCCAATTAAAGTAAGTGCAACATAAAATGGTAAATTCATTTCTTCTGAATTGTTTACATCTATAAATTGCGCTACTGCATAGCACAAGTTTGCAACAATTCCAAGTGCTACGTATCTATTTAATCTAAAACTTCCTTTTTCAAAAAATACTATAATATTACTTATAATTATTAAAAATGCTCCTATTATTTTAGTAAGTATAAATGGTTCTTTAAAAAATAATAAACCGTGCAAATATCATAAATACTGTAGATAGCTGCTTAATCATGCTATATGTAGAAGCTTCCATTCCGCTTCTTACGGTAGTTCCTAATCTATCATTAATAGCATAAAAAACAATTGCAAGCCCTAACCAAATATATACCCATATATTACTTGGAAATTTAATTTCAAAAAAGGGTATAAATAACAAAGTAACTAATCCCGCTATCCCCTCTAATAAAACTGTTAAAGCTCCTGCTTTTTGCATATTTTTTGTTGTAATTTTATAAAACTGATTAAAAGAAACTGCAAATACTGAATATAAAATTACACAAATTACCCAATTATTAAACATACATATCTCCTATTAATTTTATTTGAATTAATACTATCACAAATATGTATTAATATCAACAAAAAGATAACACAATGTAATATCTTTTATATTGTTAGTATTCATAATGCTATATAAAAATAGTAGCCACTTCAAAATGTCTACTATTTTTTCTTTAGTTAAAATATTTTATTGTAAATAACGTTCCTTTATCTTTGTTAGATTCTACATCAATATATCCTTCATTTTCTTCTATAATAGATTTTGCAAGTGCTAATCCTATTCCGATACTGTCGCTACTAGAATTTTTCCCTTTATAAAATCTTTCAAATATATGAGGTAAATCATTTTTATCTATACCTACTCCGTAATCTCTAATTTCTATTTTTGTATATATCTTATTCTTACTTAAAGTTATATCTATCTTAGAATTTTCATATGAGTGTTCTACGCAATTTTTTAATATATTAGTTATTGCTTCTACTTGCCATTTAAAATCACAATTTATTTTTGCTTTTGTTTCTCCACAAATATTTATCTTTACATTTTTTAAGTCACATATTCCAGCTACATTGGTTGCTGCTTCATTTATTATATCTTGTGCATAATTTTCATTGTTCATAAAATTTATTGTATTAGAATCGAATTTTGAAAGTTTTAAAAGAGAGCTTACTAAAAAGCTAAGATTTGTTATTTCTCTTTTTATATCTTTTATAAAATCTATTCGTGTTTTTTCTTCCATATTAGTATTATCTAACATATTGTCTAGCATAATTGTAATAGATGTAAGTGGCGTCTTTAATTGGTGTGATATATCAGATATAGAATCTTTTAGCTTTAACTTATCTTGCTTTGAGTTTTCTGCGACTTCTTTTAGCATTACTGTAGTTTTATATACTTCACTTTTTAGTATTGAAAGTTCATCTTCTGTGTTATCTTCTATATCTAACTTGTAATTTCTTCTATTTATCTCTTCTATATACTTTGTTATTTCTTTTAACTTTTTATCTTTTGTATAGTTATATGATAAAAAGACTAACGTTAATGATAAGAATAATAAAAATAAAGTTACTATATTAAGTATTAAAAATATTTTAAACTCTTCATCATTTTCAAACACTAGTGCATCTTTTTTTATATCTATTCCATAATTTTTAAATATTTTTGTATTCTCATCTGTCTTTGAGTTTAATTTTTCTATTATCTCATTTATATTCGCTTCCGGATAGTTTTTTTCTATATTTATAATTATTTGTGCCATTTTTCTATTAGAATTTTTTGTGTATTTACTATATCCTATATAATTTAGTAATACAAATACTAGTCCAAAAATAAAAAATATAATTATGCTTAAAATTATGGCCTTTTTTAGATTAACTTTATTCTTCATCTATTCTATAACCAATCCCCTTTATTGTAATTATTACATCAGTTCCAAGTTTTTGTCTTATTCTTTTCATATATACAGTAACAGTATTACTATTAACATCATTTCCTGTCCAGTCCCATATTTTATCTATTATATCATCTCTTGTTACAACTTTATTTAAATTTAAAAATAACATATGTAAAATTTTAAGTTCTATATTGCTTAACTCTATTTTTTCTTTTTCCCTATATACTTCCATTTTATCAATATCAAACTCTATATCTTTAACCTTTATTTTTTGATTTTTGCCTTTTAAAAGAATTTTGTTTATTCTTGCAATGAGCTCTTTTGTTGAAAATGGCTTTGTTATATAATCATCTGCTCCTAATTCTAATCCTTTTACAATATCATCTTCATCATCTTTTGCTGTTAAAAATATTGTAGAAATATTTTTCTTTTTTATAGTTTTCTCATATAAATCAAAACCATTTCCATCTGGAAGTGATATATCTAGTATTATTAAATCTATTTTTTTGCATTCTAATGTTTCTATGGTTTTTTTTACATTTTGTGTATGTAAAACCGAATATCCTTTTTGTTCTAATGAATATACTAATCCTTTTGCAATGTTTACATTATCTTCTACAAGTAATATATGCATTCTTTCACCTCTTTTTAATTGTTATAGTATCATAAATTCAATTAAATATCAACATATACATTGACTTTAACTTCATGGCTATTGTATAATTTGGTTATATTAATTTAAAAGGAGGTATAAGCTTATGAAAAAAATTAAATTTATAAATCAGTATATAGAGCTGCAAAAGAAAATAGGCCAAGATAGAATTCCTGGTGAAACAGAAGAAGAAAGAGTCGATAGACTTATGCTTAAATACTTTCTTCCTCACTATTCAAGTCAAGCAGAATTTGAAAAAGACCTTTATGAAAAAATTGAAATAGCTCATAAGCAAATTGAGAAAGGAAAATGTCGTCCTATTGAAGAGCTTTTTGAAGAAATGGAGGCAGGATTCGGTTTTCATGAATGATTATAATTATACCATACTCTACTCTCCACAGTTCAAGGAAGAATTAAAAGGAATTTATTATTATCTTTACTTCTCCTTAAATTCTCCCTATTCTGCAGATAATTTGTTAGAAAAAATCACACATTTTATTTCAAGATTAGATTTATTCCCAGAACGTTATTCAAAAGTTCTACTAAATAAAAATCCTAAATATTATAATTTAAGAAAAATTCCAGTTGATAAGTATCTTATTTTATATGAAGTTGATAATGTTAACCTAACAGTTTACATCTTACATATTTTTCATGGTAGTCAAAATTATTTTGATAAACTTTAAATATTATCTTTTCTTATTGTTTCAATTGTATTTTGTTTATTTATTTTTCTTATACTATATTTCATTATTACAAATACTAATATAAATACACTAATTATAGATATAATAATTGCTATTATTGGTAAATGAAAGTCTGGTTCATTTTTTAATGCAAATGCTTTATATATTGCAAAACATCCGAAGTAATCCAAGAATTATTCCATATAATAATGATTTCGTACCATAAAATATCGTTTCTAGATTAACCATTCTATTAAACTCTTTTTTCGTCATACCTATTGATTTTAACGCTGCAAATTCTTTTTGCCTTAATTCCATATTTGATGTTATTGTATTAAATATATTAGTTACACCAATTAAGGTTATAACTCCTAAAAATCCATAAAGGAATATTTTTACTACAATAGACATCGCTCTTTCTTGTTTTACTTGTTCTTCAATGTTAGTTACTCCAATACCTGTATTTATTTTTTCTATATTTTCTTCTAACTGATTAGGATTTTTAGAGTTAATTGCTATCATATCCAATTCAAATTCTATATTTTTAAAGCTTTCTACATCTACTATTAAATATCCACCATAATAATAGTAATTTTCAATTCCATAAGGTCTAGTTTCTGTAATAGCGCCTAATTTTATGTTCATATCTTTATAACTATTTGTGTCATCATCAAAATATTTACCAGATATTAGCTCTCCTTCTTCATATGTGTACATCCTTGCATATACTTCTTCATTATTTTCATAGTAACTCACTTTATCAATTAAAATTCCGGCATTTTTTACTTTATCATAAGGCACATCTATTTTCTTTGCATACTTTTTAAATGTTTCGTTATCTAACCCAATAACTTGCATAGATACATAGCCTTTTTTCATTTTGCCATTTTCGTCTTCTTCTAAATTAAGATATTGCTCTTTTAATCTGATTTTTTCTAAATCCTCTATTTTTAAATATTTATAGCCTTTTGTTTGATAAAGTAAAAAGTATTCTTCTATATCATCTAATGCAAGAATTTCGTTTAAATTTTCTTTAGCATATTTTACTCTAACATTATAGTCAGGCATGTTATAATAATTACCAGTAAACCCAAACATACTATCTACAAATGTACTCATTACAATAAATATAAATATACTAATTGATATTGATATAACTGTTGTTCTATATTTTTTCTTACTTCTTTTTAAATTTTTATATGCTAAAACCCCTCCTGTTTTAAATACCTTTTGAATTATCTTGGGTGTTTTTAGTTTACTCACTTTAATTTTTATATCATTTGAACTTCTAATTAATAACATTGGGCTAACTTTGCTTGCCTTTTTTGCTGAAACAAATGCTGATAGATATATTGTAACAAAACCGAAGAATAACAGCTATAACTATTGGAATAGCATTTACTCCAAACAGTATCCCATCTATTCCATCAAATAGATACTCTCCAATTATTGCCCCCACTATTTTAAGCAAAACAAATATTGCAACTAGTCCTGATAAAACTCCAATTGGTACACCGAACACATCCGAAGAAGCATTGCTTCATAAATAACACTTTTCTTAATTTGCTTTTTGGTTGCTCCAACTGATGCAAGCATTCCATACATCCTCATTTTTTCAGTTATAGATATTGCAAATGAATTTCTTATACAAAATATACTTGTAAACATTATTACAAATATTAGTACTGCGCATATTGCATATAGCATTGTAACTGTATCATCTGAAAATGCAAATGCCTCCCACCTTAATAGCTCATTATTTACATCATAAGAATATCTAAGTTCTACATCTCTTTTTATATCGTTATAACTATTTGCTCCGAAGTAGCTCTGTTAAAGATGTTTTATACTCAGATGGTTTTTCTAAAGATGCATATATATCTTTTCTATAACCATTCATATTAGTTGTAATTGCAGTATATCCTGCTTCTGAATAATATTCAAATGCATAATTTGGTCTTTCTATTATTCCGAACTATTGTAAATTCATTTAATTTTGTGTTTACTATTTTTTCTTCATCAGTATAAGGATTAGCCCCCTTTAAATCATAACCGGTCTAATGTTTTTCTTTCTCCTATATTTAATTTAATTTTATCTCCAAGTTTTAAATCTAATTTTGCATTGCTGTTAATTGTTTGGCTAATTATAATTTCATTTTTATTTGTAGGAAACCTTCCGTTCTACCATTTTAAAATTTAATTCTTTAAACACATTTTCATTCATTGAAAATACTTTTACATATGGCTTGCTTTCATTTTTACTATTTTCAAGTTTTGCATATCCGACACATTGTTATCTCAAAGCTTTCTTTTATATCACGATTATTTTTTACTGTATTTACTTCTTCTTGATTTAAATCACTTAATTTTACATGATAATAGCCTGTTTCATTTATTGCATTTTGTATAAGTGTTTTTTGTACACTTGTTATTAATGTAGCTGTTCCACAAATAAGTGCAACTGAAAGGATTATTCCAATTATTGTACTTATTGTTCTTTTTTTGTTCATTTTTAAATTTTTAAGTGCTAAGCGTTTCAAAACATTCATTTTCTCTTCCTCCTAGCTTTTGATTTTTCCATCTTCTAGCTTAATAATACGGTTAGCCTGTTTTGCAATTTCCATGTTATGTGTTATCATAATTATTGTTTGTTTATAATCTCTATTAGATTTTTTTAGTAATTCTACTATTTCTTCGCTTGATTTAGTATCCAAATTTCCTGTTGGTTCATCTGCTAAAATTATACTTGGATTTGTTATCATTGCTCTTCCTATTGATGTTCTTTGTTGTTGTCCGTCCGAGATAATTCATTTGGAAGATGATGTCTTCTATCTTTTAAGCCTAAAACAGAAACTAGCTCATCTAAAGTTTTTTTATCTACATCTCTATTATCTAGATTAAGTGGTAACAATATATTTTCTTCTACATTTAGAATTGGAATTAAGTTATAAAACTGATATATAAGTCCTACTTGCCTTCTTCTAAATATTGCAAGTTGGTCATCACTAAACTTATATATATCTTTTCCATCTATAAATACTTTTCCACTTGTTGGTCTATCTACTCCTCCTATTAAATGTAATAGTGTAGACTTTCCGCTTCCTGATGCTCCAACTATTGCTACAAATTCACCTTTTTCTACTGAAAAAGAGACATCATCAAGTGCAACAACTTTTGTTCCTCCTTCGCCATATATTTTACTTAAATTCTCTACTTTTAAAATTTCCATAATCTCCTCCTATATTTCATTTTCTTTAATTTAATTATACAAAATCTAAAATGACAACTAAGTGACATTAAGAATTTTTTAATAAATAAACAAAAAGAGTTCTTACCTTTTATAGTAAAAACTCTTCATAATAAGCTATTATATTGGGGATTAAAATAGTTTACATATATTTCTTAATTTTCAAAATTTACTTTTATGCTTCCTATTCCGGCCTTCTAATTTAACTAAATTTTCTCCTTTTCCAAATACTATATCATTTTCTTGTTCATCTCCATCTATTTTTATGCTACCTAATCCTTTTTCTGCCATTATTTTATAATCTTCTTTATTACCTTTTAATGTTAAATCTAACTCTCCAATTCCACATTCTATTTCACTTTTTCCTGTAATGTTTGCATTTATTTCTACTCTTCCAACCCCTGCGCTTAGTTTTAAGTCATTTAAACTTGAAGAAGAAATTACTGTTTCACCTGCTCCTCCATCTATGTCTATTTCTTCAAATTTGGAATTTAAAATTTCTAATCTCCCTGCTCCGTGGCTTATTTTAAACTCTTTTGCATATGTTTCATCAATTTCTATCTTCCCTGCTCCTGCATCTATTTTAAGTTCTTCTAAAATTAAATTATCTGGAATATATATTGTTATATTATTTATATTATGATTATTCCAGTTCCAAACCATTTTTCCTTTTTCTTCTATCTTAAGTTTTCCATTTACTGCATTTACACTAATTACTTTCCTTGATTCTTCTGTATCAACTTTTAGTTTCTCTCCTTTTTTTATAACCAATGTCGATGTTGCAATATCTATGTCTATTTTACTTATATTGCTATATTCATTTTCTTCATATGTATAGTTTTCCTTTACAGTTTCTGAATTATTTATATTTGAATCTTCTCCTATATATATTAAAAATGATACTCCATATATAATCCAACCAACTATGTTTACTATTAAAAATATAGCAAAGCAAATTGCAAGTGCTTTTATTCCTCTTTGTACTCCATTCATTTTATATCAACACCTCCAAACATGCAAAAGGCTTCTATATATAATGTTGTATCATTGTCCTTATTTGTTAAACTTTTATTTGTAACACCTCCAAATATTGGTGTTGATTTTACTTTTACGTTTACATTTTGTGGTACAAATATTTCTATTCCGCCAAATATACTACTTGCTTTTATTACAGCTTCTTTTGATATTTCTGCTTTTCTTAAGTCTAAAGATACACTACCAAATACAGCATCTAAATTTGCCCCTTTAAACTCTTCACAGTCTTTATTTACTTTTTGTCCTGCAAATGTTGCAGTAATATTTTCTAAGCCATTTTTACTTGCTTCTTTTACCTTACTTGAAATTTTTGATTTTATTGTTTCATTAAATATCATAGAAAGTCCAATTGCTACGAATATAAGTGGTATTATCATTTTCCAAATTAGTGTAAAGTCTATTATTCCTCTTGTTGCAAGTAATAATGCTACACCTACTACTAATCCGAATTAGATTTCCTGTTTTTCCTTCCATGTTACTATCAAATAATCCTATTAAGCAAGGAATAATTATAAATAAAGTCCACCATCCTTTAAAGAATATATTTATGTCTGCTATTCCAAGTGCATTTACTCCTATGATTATACCTACGATTACAAAGAATACTCCCCATAATACTTTACTAAAATTTTTCATACTTTTCTCCTTTTATATATATTATTATATTCTTTAGTTTAAAATATTTTGTGCTAATTTTGTAAGGCTTTCTCTTGTATCTTCTTTTAATGTTGATTTTATAGTTACAATTGGCTCTATAATTTCTATATTCTTCATCTGCTCTATTATTTCTTTCATACATTTTGCTGCTGTCGGTGCCCATGTTCCGTTTTCTATTATACCAATTTTACGTTTTTGATAGTTTTTTGATTTTAATGTGCGTAAGAAATTTTCCATTGGTGAAAATACCCCTCCATCATAGCTAGAAGCTGCAAGTATCAATTTATTATACCTAAATGCATCTTCTACTGCTTCTGCCATATCACATCTTGAAAGGTCAAATACACTAACTTTTTTTGCTCCTTTTTCTAGTAATATTTTTTCTAATTCTTGCACAGCAGCTTTAGTATTTCCATGAATAGAAGCATATGCTATAACAATTCCATCATCTTCTGCTTCATAACTGCTCCAAATATTATATTTTTCTATATACAAACTTAAATTTTCTTTTAAAATTGGTCCATGAAGTGGACATATCATTTTTATATCTAAACCTGCAATTTTTCTCAACAGCATTTGTACAGAAGCTCCATATTTTCCGTACTATATTAAAATAGTATCTTCTTGCTTCGCATGTCCAGTCTTCATCTGCATCTAAGCTTCCAAATTTTCCAAATCCATCTGCTGAAAATAGTACTTTTTCACTTGTTTCATAAGATACCATAACTTCTGGCCAATGTACCATTGGTGCCATAAAAAATTTTAATGTATGTTTCCCAATATTTATTTCATCCGCTTCTTTAACTACTACTTTTCTTTCTTCTAAATTTGGAATTTCAAAAAATTGTGGTAAAAATGTAAAAGTCTTCTCACTACCTATTAACTTCATTTCAGGATATCTTTTTGCAACTTCTAAAATATTATATGCATGGTCTGGCTCCATATGAGATATTACCAAATAATATGGCTTTTCTCCATTTAAAGCTTTTTCTAGATTTTCTAGCCACTCGTTTGTTTTTCTTTTATCAATTGTATCCATTATTGTTATTTTTTCATCTTTTATTAAATATGAATTATATGAAATTCCATTTGGCACAACATATTGACTTTCAAACAAATCAATTTTCTTGTCATCTGCACCTATATATAGTATATCATTCGAAATAAAAGTATCTTTCATAGATAATTTCACCCTTTCTTTTACCTATTTATTATATTTGTTTATAAACAAAAAATCAAGCACATTATGTAGATTTTCGTAATAGTAGGATCAACATTAAAGAATATCTCAAAAGAGTCTCGAAGTTAGTTTATTATCTTCTAGACTCTTTGTTTCTATGCTCTTTTAAATGTTTCAGCTGTTGAACAGCATTTATCAACAATGCATATTATTTTTGCTTCTGCTGTTTTTGGAAACTTTGTAATTGTAAGTGGCCACATATGTGATTCTATAATGCTCTTTTCTTCTTCATTTATATTATAAAACTTTTGGGCATTTTGGCTTGCAATTTTTGGATGTCTAAATCCATGAAGTCTTGGCCTTCCTTCTACACTATGCCAGTCATATAAAAAGAAGTCATGAAACATTGCACTTACTATTAGTATTTCATAGTTAATATTAAAGCTTAATCTCTTATCTAAAAATCTTGCAAATAAAAAACTATAATATGCAACATTTCTTGAGTGCGTATATACGTTTGTATTTCCATGTTGTATATATTTACTAAGCATTGCTTTTATTTTTATGTGATGTTTTATTTTCATAAGAAAAATCAAAAATTCTCTTTTTTCCTTTATTTTTGAAACTTTATTTTCTTTAACTCTAACAATCATATAATCCCTTTTTTCTTTTTATTATCTATATTTATTATATAATATTTTTTTCTAAATGCCAATAATTTTTTTATTAAATTTTTATTAACCTTAATTCCAATCTATAAAAGTGTGCCTCAAAAAGCAGATATCATCTAACTCTTTGAAGCACTCTCCATTTTTTGTTTGAAACTTGTTACTTACTGCTGAATGTCTACCGTCATCAGAATTTCTTTGCTCCCACATCTCCAACGGTAAATCTTGCCCTTGCAAAGCATAATCATGGTCTTACGATAAGGTGAATTCACACTCATTGTTCCTACAAGTCCTGCTTCTTTCTTGGCAACTGCAACCGCTCCACATGGGTCATTGTCCCAACCACCAAAGCTAAATTCGCCGGGAAAAGCCCAATACTGTTCTTCTGGGACGCGACTTTTCAGCCCAAGAATTAGTGCTACCTGCTTATCGTCCTCCAGCCATCTGTTAATAGTCTCTTTTGCCTCATCCAGATAGACTTCCATAAATTTTAGAATTTGCTCTGCAGTAATTGGTTCATGCTTTTCATTCGGCCGGTCTACCCATTGGCTGCTCTTGTAGAAATCACTGTTGTGGTAGTAAGTTTCTCCCTGATAAAGGAATGATCCACTCATGATAGCATTTGTCCAAAACCGAGCACTCTCGCTGGCAAGAATAAGAAGCATGTTTTCTGCTTTCTTAATTTCTGCATCTGTAAAATGTCTTGTTTCGTTTTCAAACATAAAATACCTCCCGCCAATATATTGGCGCTGTGGTGAGCCGAAGCTCAATATTATTTGTTACATATATAATTATACCATATTATGTTGATTTGTGCAAATTTCATTCATCGACTGGTGACTTTTTATATAGTAGGAATTTTCGCTGCGAGAGCAGTGATGAGTACTACCTCACCAATGTTTCCTTATGAGAAAAGCAAAGTGTGTATCTACATCTTAACTTTGTAACAACTTAAACACCTTGGAGAGCTGAATGCAAAAAATAATATAGAATCTACCCGTTGCAGGACATTATTCAATTTCAAACTTCTGAATTGTTACCTTTTTCATCTTAAAAAAACAATTAATTATTGCCAAGTTTTACATAATATGCTATAATAGATCGTACTGACTTTAGTAATATTACTGTCAGTTGAAAGCAAGGTTTGTATTTTTCATTATATACTTATTTTAAACTGGGGAGTTTAAACATAAAGGTTTTAGCAGCAAAAAACCTTGCTAGCCATTTTAAGTACTTAACTTATGGCACAAAGAGAAAAGACAAAGTTTAGATTCTTCTAATCAAACTTTGTCTTTTCTTCATTTTTCTATTATTATAGTTACAGGTCCATCATTTAATAGTTCTACCTTCATATGTGCACCAAATTCTCCACTTTGTACGTTAATTCCTTCTTCATTACATTTTTCTTTAAAATACTCATATAATTCATTTGCAATTTCAGGATTTGCAGCAGATGTAAATGAAGGCCTATTTCCGAGAGCTTGTATCTGCATATAATGTAAATTGCGATACTACTAAAATTTCACCATTTATATCTTTTACAGATAAATTCATTTTATCATTTTCATCTTTAAATATCCTTAAATTAGTTATTTTCTTTACTAAATAATCTGCACTTTCTTTTGTATCTTCATGTGTTACACCAAGCAAAACTAATAATCCATTTTGTATTTTGCCTACTACTCTATCTGAAACTGTAACACTTGCCTTACTTACTCTTTGAATTACTGCTTTCACTTTTTTTGTCTCCTTTCTTATGTCTTTTGGTTTGTCTTACTTTATCTCTTATAAATAAATTTATAGTTCTTTTTATTTTATCTGTACGCTTAATTTGTTCCTTCATATATTCGTTTAATTGTTCTTCTATTGCTTTTACGTTATTTCCAATAGCAAACACAAACGAATACTTTTCTTTGTTTTTTGTGGTTTGTTTAAAAATACTTGCTTTTAATTCTTCATATTTTACGATTAAACCTTTTTCTCTTGCAAATTTACGTATTCTTACAACTATCTTCGTACTATATGCAATATCAATTGCTATTACTCCAAAAAATACTCCTATAAAAAAGCTAAATGCTAAGTTATTTTCAAGCCAAAATAATGATTCTAAAACATATGGGTTTATAAAATAATAATATACCCCTCCAAGTATCCCCCAAAGTATCATATAGAGAGGGCAAATTAATCCATCTATATTTCCCCATTCATTAGAGTAATCCCACAATTTTACTCCCATTCCTTTTATAAATATGAGACCTGCAATATATTCTATTGCTGTAACTGATACCATCATAATTAAAACTACAATAATTCCATTTAGATTTATTTGAGAAAGTAAATAAAATGTACATAATCCAAAGCCATATAAAGGTAAATATGGCCCAACTAAAAAACCTGGATTTATCCATTCTCCCCTAGATACTATTTTCCTAAAAAATAATTCTAGTATCCATCCCATAATACTTCCTATAAAGAATAAAAATGCCAATACTAAAAACACATTCATTATAAGATATACTCTCCTTCATATAAAAATATATATAATTTTAGCATAAATACAAGAAAAAGACAAGAACTAAGCCTTGTCTTCTTTATCCTCTTTATCTTCTTTATTCCGTCCTTAGCGCCTCTACTGGGTCCTTTTTTGCAGCAAGTTTTGATGGTATTAATCCTGCAATTACAGTTAATATAACACTAATCAAAATAAGTATTCCTCCTCCGTATCATTGGAAGAGATGCTATATTTGATACACCTGTAACGCCTTTTATTATAACATTTGCTGGTATACAAATTAATAGTGTTATTCCTATTCCAAGTATTCCTGCAACAAGCCCTACTATTAATGTTTCAGCATTAAATACTCTTGAAATATCCTTTTTAGATGCTCCTATACTTCTTAATATTCCTATTTCTTTAATTCTTTCTAATACAGATATATATGTTATTATTCCTATCATTATTGAAGATACAATAAGTGAAACACTTACAAATGCAATTAATACATAACTTATTACATCTATTATTGCTGTTACTGAATTCATCATTGTTCCTACTAAGTCTGAGTATGTTATTACATTTTCTTCTTTTCCATCATCTCTTTGTTGTTTGTTATATTGTTCTATTATTTCTCCTAGTTTTTCTTTTGTTTCAAAGTCTATTGGGTACATATTTATTCCACTCGGGTTTTCTTCATCTACAATTCCTAATTTAATTAAGTTTGTTTCATAAGTTGCTCCGCTATTATCTGTATATGTTTTCATAAGTTCTGCTAGTTGTTCTTGGTTTAAAGTTGATATATATGCTTTTTCTTCATTTGATAAACTATTATAATCAAATGGTTTTTCGTCTTTTGTAAATTCTAATCCTGTAAATACATTTATTTTTTCGTTTTCCTTTTGCTCATTTGCAATTTCGCTTTCATTTATTTTATTTATTACATATTCTTTTAATGCAGATTTGTACCCTATTCCTCCTGTATTTGTTGCGATTACACTTTCTTCATTTTTTCTAATTATTCCTGTAACTTTTAATTCTTGTGCTTGTTCTAGTAATTTCTTCATGAATTCTTCATCTTCTGACATGTCTTTCCAAATTTTTCCGTTCTTTTACATAGTAATCTGTATTTAAAACTACTTTGAATCTTAAATCTAGCAATTCATCATATGTGTAAGTTTTTTTCTCTATTTCTTCTACTTTTTCTCCCTTCATTAATGCTTTATATTTCTCTGTTAATTCATTTGGGTCAAGTAGTCCAAGTGAGTATAATGTATAATCACTTATTTTTGTATCCTCATCTACTATTAGTACAACTTCGTTAAATTTCTCTGGCCATGTTCCTGCTAGTAAATCATATTGAGTTTTAAGTAGTTGATCATTATCTAGCATTTCTTCCCAAATTTCATATGAACCAAATGCATTTCCATACATTTTAGTTTGCATTTCTTGCATTTGCTCCATACCTAAATTTGCAAGTATTTGGTTTGGCGATGTTTTTACATATTTATCACTATTTGGATTATTGTTATATATGTTTAAATCTAAATTATATTTATATTGTATCGAATTTGTATAATCTTTAATATTTAATCCATTTTCTTCTATAAATTTCTTAAATTCTCCAAGATTATTACTATTTGTTTGTGCTGATAGCATTTTTATTAAGTCATTTATTAATGGACTAGATTCTATTTTTCCGTTCTTCTACTTGGTTATTTTCTTCTTTTATCGATACTGATTGTATCATATCTCCCATATTTATTGTTGTTTCTTCTAATGTTATTGGATATGAAGACAAAGTGTCTTCTTCCACTTTTGATATATATTTTTGTATACCATTTGACAAAGACAGTATTGTTGCAATTCCAATTATTCCAATACTTCCTGCAAATGCTGTTAAAAATGTTCTTCCCTTTTTTGTCATCAAATTATTTAAACTAAGTGACAATGCTGTAAAAAATGACATTGATGTCTTCTTAGTATTATTTTCTTTTTTCTTTTCTTCTTTCTTTTCTTCTTTTTCTTCATATGGGTTTGAATCGCTTATAACATTTCCATCTAATAACTTTATTATTCTTGTAGAATATTTGTCTGCAAGTTCTGGGTTATGAGTTACCATTATAACTAATCTATCTTTTGCAATTTCTTTTAATAAATCCATTATTTGAACAGATGTAGTAGAATCTAATGCACCGAGTTGGTTCATCTGCAAGTAAAATATCTGGATTTCCAACTAATGCTCTTGCAATAGCTACTCTTTGCATTTGACCTCCAGACATTTGATTTGGTCTTTTATTTAATTGATTTCCAAGTCCTACTTTTTCTAATGCTTCTTTTGCTCTTTTTCTTCTTTCTTTCTTAGAAACTCCAGATATAGTAAGCGCAAGTTCAACATTAGAAAGAACTGATTGATGTGGTATTAAATTATAATTTTGAAATACAAAACCAATAGAATGATTACGATATGTATCCCAGTCTCTGTCTTTATAATCTTTTGTAGATTTGCCATTTATACTCAAATCCCCACTGGTGTATTGGTCTAGCCCTCCTATAATATTTAGAAGCGTTGTTTTACCACACCCGGCTTTGACCTAATATTGATACAAATTCGTTTTCTCTAAATTCTATATTAATTCCTTTTAATGCTTGAACTATCTCGTTTCCTGTTTTGTAATCCTTAGTAATATTTTTTAATTTTAACAAAAAAATCATCTCTTTCCACAAAAAAATAAAGTCTGCAAAATTAGTTTTAGCAAACTTTATTTTATGCTCTATAAGTTAAAAAGTCAACTTGTTTTATGTGAATTTTTTGTAAATTTACGTTAGGTGCATTTTTTTCATTTCTTCGTGTCTTTTTATTTTATTTGTAGTAGTTTTTGCAAATTCCATATTTGTAACAACCATATTTTTTATATATTTATATTTTGGAACAAGTTTATTTGCTTCTTTTACTTTATCCCAAATAGCTTTTTTTATTTCTTCCATATTTAAGCTAGGATATTTTTTCTTTGCTACTTCTTCGTTGTACTTAATTTTTACAGATAACACTAAGTCATCTTCTTTTGGAAGACCAAATACAAAACAGTCTTCTACCAAATCAATTTTATTAATATTTTCTTCAATTTCTTCTGGGAAAATTTTCTTTCCATTCTTTAATACAATAGTATTTTTCTTTCTTCCTGTAATATATACAAAGCCTTTTTTATCAATATATCCATAATCCCCAGTATAAAACCAACCATTCTTTATTACAGATTTAGTTGCTTCTTCATCTTCGTAATATCCCATCATAACATTTGGAGCTTTTACTGCAATTTCGCCTATTCCTTCTTTATTTTTATCTACTATTTTAACCTCTACATTTTTCATAGGGAAACCAACAGAACCATATTTTCTATATTTGTAATTTTCTGCACAAAGTACTGGTGCTGTTTCTGTTAATCCGTATCCTTGAACTGTAAGTATTCCTAAGTCATTAAGCCCTTTTTCTACTCTTTTATCTAGCCCTGCTGCTCCACTTATTACAAATCTAAGGCCTCCTAGCCCATCTATAATTTGTTTGTACACTTTTCTTCTAATATCTATTCTAAATTTAAGAAGCAAATTTGTAAATACTTTAGCTATTTTTATAAGTGTAGTCTTTTTTTGTCTTGCAATTTCTTCTTCTATTTTTTCATATATTTTTTCGATTAAAATTGGAACTCCTACAAAGAATGTAACATGATATTCTCTAAGATTTTGAGCAATATATCTAAGTCCATCTGGAAAACATGTGGTTATTCCTGAACTTAGCATTATAAGCTGACCTGTTGAACCAAATGTATGGTGATATGGTAAAAATGCAAGGTTTACATCTGTACTTCTAAAATCTTCTACAAGCTGCATATCTGATATGTTTCTTGCAATGTTATATTGCGATAGCATAACTATTTTTGATTTTGATGTTGTTCCTGATGTAAATACAAGTGTTGCAAGCGCTTTATCTTCTATTTTCTTATCTAAATAGGTTCTATCTCCGATTATTTATTTTCTCTTTTCCTTTTTCTATTATCTCTCTTATATAATCTTTTCCGTTTAATATTTTCCATGCATATATAGTGTGTTATATTTGATTTTCCGCTCTTTTCTTACTTTTTCAATTATTTTTTCATACTTTTCTTCATAAATTATTGCATCTACTTTTCCTCTTAAAAGCGAATTTTCTATTTCTATATCAGTTAATCCTTTATCTAGTGGAACTGCAACCATTCCTCCAAGTAAAATTGATACATAACTCAAAGCCCATTCATATCTATTTTTTGCAAGAATCGCTATTTTCTTATTCTCTAAGCCGCATAAAATATAATCCTGCGCCCAAGTTATTTACTTCACTCAAAAATTCTTCATATGTTACATCTATATATTTCATTTCTTCTTCATTTTTTTCTTTTATTCTAAATGCTACATTTGTTGGATATTTTGATACTGAATGATATATAACATCTTTTACATTGTTAAACACAGGGTAATCAAAAAATGTTTTATCTTTCATTCTTTTTCTTCTCCTTTTCATCTAGTATTGATTACCAGATTATCATATATTTAATATCCTGTCAAGTATATTTAGCAAATCTTAAATAATTATTTGTAGGTTTGTCAAACATATGTCACACTTACTTAGATAAAACTATTGTTGAAA
>CANSWM010000028.1 GCA_947650745.1 uncultured Clostridium sp.
CGCTGAAATTAGTCCTATGTTTGGTCCTTCTGGAGACTCAATTGGGCATAGTCTTCCATAGTGTGTATAATGAACGTCTCTTACTTCGAAACCAGCTCTTTCTCTTGAAAGTCCACCTGGTCCTAATGCTGAAATTCTCCTTTTATGAGTTAATTCAGAAAGTGGATTTGTTTGGTCCATAAATTGTGAAAGCTGTGAACTTCCGAAGAACTCTCTAATTGATGATGTTATAGGTTTTGTATTAATTAATGTTTGTGGAGTTACTACGTCTAAGTCTTGTATTGTCATTCTTTCTCTTACAACTCTCTCAAGTCTTGTAAGACCTATTCTAAATTGATTTTGTAATAATTCTCCAACACTTCTAATACGTCTATTTCCTAAATGGTCTATATCATCTGTTGTTCCTAATTTATGTGCTAAGTTTAGAAGATAGCTAACTGATGCAATTATATCTTCTGTTGTAATATGCTTTGGTATTAATTCATGTATACTTTCACTTATTACTTTCTTTAAGTCTTTTTTATCTGTATTATCTAAGATATTTTTAAGCACTGCATAGTTTACTTCTTCTTTGATATTTAAGTCTTCTAAATCAATATCTACTACTTTATGAATATCAACTGTACCGTTTCCTACAATTTTAACTTTTTTATCTTCTACTTTTATATTTACAATGTTTATACCTTTATCTTGTATTTCACGTGCCATCTCAGGTGTAATTGCTGTATCTTTTTGAACAAGTAATTCTCCTGTTTCTTCATCTACTATATCTTCAAATGCAATTTGATTTTGAATTCTTGATGCTAAGCCTAATTTTTTATTAAATTTATATCTTCCTACCTTTGCTAGGTCATATCTTCTTTCATCAAAAAATAATCCATTAAATAAGTTTCTTGCAGCTTCTACTGATGGTAGTTCTCCTGGTCTTAACTTTTTATATATTTCTATTAATGCTTCATCTTGAGTTTTAATTGTATCTTTTTGTAATGTTGCAAGTAATTTTTCGTCTTCTCCTAACATTTCTATCATTGATTCATCAGTTGTAAGTCCAATTGCTCTTAAAAGAGTTGTTACTGGTATTCTTCTTGTTCTATCAACTCTTGCGTAGAATATGTCGTTTGAATCTGTTTCATATTCTATCCATGCCCCTCTAATTGGCATTACTGTTGATGTATATACTTTTTTACCTGTTTTATCAAAATCTTCTGTGTAGTAGCATCCTGGAGAACGAACTAATTGGCTTACAATAACTCTTTCTGCACCATTTATTACAAATGTTCCACTATCTGTCATGATAGGGAAATCTCCTAAATAAATCTCTTGCTCTTTTATTTCGCCTGTTTCTCTATTGATTAATCTAACTTTTACATGTAATCTTGAAGAATATGTTGCATCTCTTTCTTTTGTTTCTTCTAATGAATACTTTGTTTTGTCTTCCATGTAATAGTCAAAAAATTCAAGCACTAGATTTCCGAGAATAGTCTACTATTGGAGATACATCTCTTAAAACTTCTCCTAACCCTTCTTTTAAAAACCATTCATAAGAATCTTTTTGCACTTTAATGAAATTTGGCATTTCAATACTGTCGCCAATTTTTGCAAACGTTTTACGTGTGCATTTTTCATGTTTTACATCTTTCATGGGTTGTTTTTTCACTCCTTAAATAAATAATTTTAATTTGTGAAGCATTTAGAATAAATATCAATCTTTTAAAGAAGTCCTTCTTAAAATATACATTTTATCTATAAAGAACTATCGCTTCAAAACAGTCCTTCCCTAAGAAAAAAGTGGCATATTTTAATTCCTCTTCTTTTAGAATTTAATAATTTACTGATTTTAACATAGGAAAATATTATAGCATGTACTAGGCAAACTTGTCAATACTTACGGAACAAATAATTTTGAAAAATTTGTAGAATTTTGTAATTCATAATAAAAGATAGCTAAAATATTAATCTGCGTAAGAGTTTTTTGCATTTTAGCTATCTTTAAATTAATTGATAATGATAAATATATCATTTCATATCTTCATATATATTTATACTTAATTAAATAATTTACCATCATACTTAGAAAGTATTTATATTGCTTGCAGGATATGTCCCTCCCTCAGTTAATGAATATATTCCGATTCTTAATCTCATTTTCTTTATATTGCTCTATCCCCTGGTCATTAACAAGATTAGCCAAATCTGCTAAATCACTAATATTCATACAACAATATCGAAATATTTGACCAGTAGATTTATGATAAATCCATCCACAGACATCTCCAGCAAAATTGGCATGGAAGAATTCCTCCCAAGTTGTTCCTGCCTCTACTTCAAATGTTCCGTCACATCCTTCTGAAGCAACAGCGTCAAATTTTATCCCCTCTGACCTTAAAGTAAATGTTACTTTTCCAGGCATTTCTTCTCCTCCATTTTCTCCTGTCATTTTATTTTCAAAATCTTCTAGTATTTTTGCTACATTATTCATTTCGCCTAATTCGTATTCTTGCCCTTTTGCATATTCTTCTGCTCCTGTTCCTGCTTTTCCTATAATGTTGTGGTTTGTTACCGTAAGCATTGTTACAGCTGCTAGAATAATTAAAATAATTATTGTTATCATTAGTGCAACTAGCGTTATTCCTTCTTCTCTTTTCATTTTTTCTTTTGTCTCCTTATCTTTTATTTTGGTTTTATTATATATTTTCTTCATTTTTCTTTACAATAAAATAGACCTTATATAGATATACCTTATCTACATAAAGTCTTTCTTTTTCTTGATTTTTTTAAAACATAGAATTATTATACAAGCTATAATTTTGATTATTTGGAATTACTGAATTAGAAATTGTAACAAACTTAATAGAATAAATATCTGCATAAATTGTAGTATTGCTTTCTAATGCTCTTAGTAAAATATAACTTGCTCCTACATCTTGTAAAATTCCTATTCTATCTACTAAATTATTTGTTCCTATTAAAAATTCTACTCTTACTAATTTCCCAATTTGTTGCCTTAGAAAGGCTGGTGTGTATATATTATTTGTCAGAATTTCTGGTGAATTTGAGTTAGTTGTTACACTATTTCCCATTTGTCTTTGGTTTGAAACTTTATTATCTTCCATATGCGATTCTCCTTCAATTTAATTGTAACTTTAAGTATCTAACTGCAGTTGGCCTATAAAAGCAATGCTCGCCTAACCTGGTATGGAAAATTCCTGAACCATTAGATGGAAATGTGCTACCACAACTAGGTCTAAATGGGTTAAGATACCATAAGCATTCTCCTACTTCATTTAGCCTATTTCCTGCCATTACCCAGTCTGCTATATTATAATGAATATCTGTTGGTGTCATATTATAAATATTTTGTGGATTATAATTATTTAAAAGTTCCTCCCTTACACAGTCAAATTGGCCTGGTTGAAATATAATATTTCTAATACTTCCGCCTTGAGAAATTCTTGAATATTCCCCTTCTGAAACATTTACTCTATTCATTATTACAGAAGCAACTGCCTTCATTCCATTTTCCCCTTCTCCTCCTGCTTCACATTGAACAATTCTTGCAATCAGTTCCCTGTCAGAATATGCCATAAATAATCACCCTATTTTTATTTTATGTGTTATCTATTGTAATGTTTCTTATAATTAATCTTTAGCTTGTAATTGCATATAAAATTTTCTCCATTAAAAAGTAATAACTTCAATTTCTGAATACATGCCTCCATAGCCAGAATCTGGTATTATACCATCTCCACGTAATAAATATGTACCGACTTTTAATTTTATTTTCTTTGTATTGTTTGGTAGCTACTTCATTAACAAGAGAAGAAAAATATGCTTTTTCATTAGTAGAACTTGCTTCTAAGAATCTTAATATCTCTCCATTAGATTTTTTATAAAGCCATCCAAACATTTCGTCTGGAAAATTTACATGAAAGAATTCTTCCCAAGTTGTTCCTGATTCTACTTCAAATGTTCCATCATATTTTTTTAGAGAAGCATCATTAATTACTCCTTCTGAGCTTAATGTAAATGTAATTTTTGAAGGTGTTTCTTCTTCTTCATTTTCTCCTGCCATTTTATTTTCAAAATCTCCTAGTATTTTTGCTACATTGTTCATTTCGCCTAGCTCATATTCTTGCCCTTTTGCGTATTCTTCTGCTCCTCTTTCTGCTTTTCCTATGATATTATGGTTTGTTACCGAAAGTATTGTTACAGCTGCTAGAATAATCAAAATAATTATTGTTATCATTAGTGCTACTAGCGTTATTCCTTCTTCTTTTTTCATCTTTTCTTTTGTCTCCTTACCTTATATATTTTGATTTTATTATATTTGTAAGTTTTTTTGTTTTCAATAAATTGGTTATTTTTATGATATAACTAATCTACATAATTTTTAATAGATAGCATTTTAAATAATTAATCCTATTAACATTGCTTCAAATTTTATCTTGTAATAAGCCGATTTTTGTAGTATAATGTCTTTGTAATTTTATTTTTGGAGGTATTTATGAAAGCTTTAGTTAGTGTATCTGATAAAACAGGTATTGTAGAATTTTCTAAAGAATTGGAATCTCTTGGTATTGAAATCATTTCAACTGGTGGTACTTATAAAAAACTTAAGGAAAGTGGTGTAAATGCTACTGAAATTTCTGAGCTTACAGGTTTTCCTGAATGTTTAGATGGCAGGGTTAAGACTCTTCACCCTAAAGTACATGCTGGAATTTTAGCAATGAGATCTAAGAGTGAACATATGAAGCAATTAGAGGAACTTGGAGTTGATACAATTGATTTTGTTGTTGTAAATCTTTACCCATTTAAACAAACTATTTTAAAAGAAAACGTTACTCGTGAAGAATGTGTTGAAAATATTGATATTGGTGGGCCTACAATGCTTAGAAGTGCAGCAAAAAATTATCAAGATGTAACTGTTATTACTGACCCTAATGATTATGAAATTGTTTTAAATGAATTAAAACAAAATGGTAAGGTTTCTCTTGATACTAAATTTTATCTAATGAATAAAGTTTTTAATCATACAGCAAATTACGATGCTATGATTGCATCTTACTTAAAATCTGAAAGAAAAGACGAAAGTTTTCCCGATACACTTACTCTTACATATGAAAAAGTTCAAGAAATGAGATATGGAGAAAATCCTCATCAAAAAGCTTCTTTATATAAAGAAGTTGGAAAATGTGAAGGTTCTCTTGTATCTAGCACACAATTAAATGGAAAAGAACTTTCTTTTAACAATATTAATGATACAAATGGCGCTTTAGAATTATTAAAAGAATTTGATGAGCCAACTGTTGTCGCTTGTAAACATGGTAACCCTTGTGGTGTAGGCTCTGCAAATGATATTTATGAGGCATGGACTAAAGCTTTTAACGCTGATAAAACATCTATATTTGGTGGAATTGTGACAGTAAATAGAGAAGTTACTTTGAAAATGGCTGAAGAAATGAAAGAGATTTTCTTAGAAGTAATTGTTGCTCCATCTTATGAAAAAGAAGCATTAGAATTATTAAAAACTAAAAAGAATTTAAGACTTTTAGAGCTTCCTAGTATTTTAGTTAGACAACCTGAAAATTCTTTAGATATTAAAAAAATTAATGGAGGAATTATTGTTCAAACAATAGATTCTAAACTTTTAGATGATTACACTGTTGTAACAAACAGAAAACCAACTGATAAAGAATTAGAAGATATGATGTTTGGACTTAGAGTTGTAAAATTTGCTAAATCAAATGGCATTGTTTTAGCAAAGAATAAACAAACTATTGGAATTGGACCTGGGCAAGTTAATAGGATTTGGGCTGTTTCTCAATGTGTAGAACATTCTAAAGAACTTATAGGCGAAGGTGTGACAAAGGATAGCATTCTTGCTTCTGATGCTTTCTTCCCATTTGCTGATTGCGTAGAAGCAGCGCATAAAGCTGGTATTACTGCAATTGTACAACCAGGTGGTTCTATTCGTGACCAAGATTCAATTGATAAATGCAATGAATATGGAATAGCTATGATTTTTACAGGTATGAGACATTTTAAACATTAATATAATTTATACTTTATCATATAATTTATAAAGAAAGAGTATGTTTATTAAAATATAAACATATATATGAGGATAATATTTATGAATGTATTAGTTAGTGGTGCTTTAGGTAGAATGGGAAAAGAAGTTATCTCTTGCATAGAGGCAAATTCTGATTTAACTTTAGTTTGTGGTTTTAATCAATTTGCAGGTTCTATTCGGAGAAATTCCAGTTTATGATGACATTTCTAAAATAAAAGAAACACCTGATGTTATTATTGATTTTTCTCATGTGCATTTGACTTTTGAAATATTAAAATATGCTTTAGATAAACATATTCCAATTGTTATAGCAACTACTCGGATTTAATAGTGAGCAAGAAAAAATTATTGAAGAATATAGCAAATCTCTTCCAATATTTAAGTCTGCCAATATGTCTTTTGATATAAACCTTATGTGTAAGTTAGTTGCACAAATTGCTCCTTTATTTGCAAACGCAGATATTGAAGTAACTGAAACTCACCATAGAAATAAAGTAGATGCACCAAGCGGAACTGCTCTTTTACTTGCAAATAGTATAAACCATGCTCTAGGCGATAAAATGAAATATGTATATAATAGACATGATTTATCTAAGAAAAGAGAAAATGATGAAATAGGTATTACTTCTATTCGTGGAGGCAATATCGTTGGAGAACATACTGTTCAATTTTTTGGATTAAATGACACTTTTGAAATAAAGCATACTTCTTATTCTAGGTCTGTTTTTGCAGAAGGAGCTATTAAAGCTGCTAAATTTATAAAAGACAAACCAAATGGGTTTTATTCTATGAATGATTTGGTATGATAAAAAAATTAATGTGCGATTTTAAAAATTGCACATTAATTTTTTTATCATACCTTCTGCTGCATTTCTTCCGAGACCTTGCTGCCCAGGCTACTGTTTGCTTATCTCCGAATTAGGTCTCCTGCTGCAAATATATTTTCTTTTGATGTTTCTTTATTTTCGTCTACTTTTATGTATCCCCATTCGTTTAACTCTAGACCCATATTTTCTAAGATTTTTTTATCTGGCTTTGCTCCGAAGTGCCATTATTACATAATCTGTATCTAATATATAGTTTGAGCCCTCTATATTTACTGGTTTTTCTCTATCTCCTTCTACTTTTATAAGATCTGTTTTTATGCATTCTACCGCTTCTACTTTGCCTTTCCCAAGTATCTTTACAATGTTATTTTGAAATAAAAACTCTACTCCTTCGTTTTTTGCATCTTCTACTTCTATATCTTCTGCTGGCATTTGCTTTCTTGCCCTTCTATATATTACTGTAACATTTTTTGCACCCGTCTTGTTTATAGTTCTTGCAACATCCATTGCAGTATTTCCTCCGCCAATTACACATACCTTTTTTTCTGTAAAGTCTGGAAATTTTTCATATTCTAAAAGTTCATTTCCTCCATATACTCCGGTTTAAATTTTCTCCTTCTATTCCGCATTTTTGAAGATATATTTGCTCCGAAGCATAAAAGTACTGCATTATATTCTTCTTTTAATTTATCTAAAGACATATCTTTTCCTAGTTCTTTATTTAAAAATACTTCTACTCCTAAATCTAACACTTTTTGTATTACTTCTTTTATAATTTCTCTTGATAGTCTAAATTCTGGTATTCCATGGCATAGTAGTCCTCCGAAGTTCTTTATGCTTTTCATATATTGCAACTTTAAATCCTCTTCTTGCAAGATAAGAAGCTGCTGTAATTCCACAAGGTCCAGCCCCTACTATTGCAACTTTTAGATTTTTATCTTCTTCTAATTTTGGTATTTCCCAATTTTTCTTTATTGCCATGTCTCCGTATAAATGCTTCTAGCTCGCCTATACTTACATGCTCCCCTTTTATTCCCCTTACGCATGAACCTTGGCATTGTTTGCTATGCGGGCAGATTCTTCCGCATACAGACTGAAGTACTGTTGTATCTAGTAAAGTTTCATATGCCTTTTTGTATTCTTCTTGTTTTATGCATTTTATAAATTCTGTTATGTCATTTGAAAGTGGGCATCCGTTTTTGCATGGCTTGGTTTTACAACTTAGACAATACTCTGCTTTTTTTCTTGCTTCTTCTATTTCCATTTTTACATCTTCCTTTTTAATTTTGTACATATGTCCTCGGGCGGCGGGACGACGCCCCCCATAAATTTTTGCATTTTACAATTAATTTTTATAAGATTAATCCTTTTTAACTAATTTATTTTTTGCCATTTTTAGGTCTTTCCAAAAGTCTATCTTTTTTGTTTCATCTCTTAAGAGTGCTGCTGGGTGCCAGGTTGGTATGTATAATATTCCATTCTTTTCTATACATTTGCCTCTTGATGCAGTTATTCCATATTCTTCTCCTAATATATTTTTTAATGCAACACTTCCGAAGCAGAACTATTATTTTTGGTTTTACTAGCATCACTTGACTTCTTAGATAATCTACACATGCTTCTGCTTCATCTTTTTCTGGATTTCTATTTTGCGGTGGTCTACATTTTACTATATTTGCTATATATACTTCTTCTCTTTTTATTCCAAGTCCGTATGAAGGCTTTATTCATAAGCTGACCTGCTTTTCCTACAAATGGTTCTCCGTTTGGCATCTTCATCTGCTCCGTGGGCCTTCTCCAATTAGCATTAAGTCAGCATTTTTGTCTCCGAACTCCAAAGACTATATTATTTCTTGTGCTATTTAATTTACATTTTTTGCATTCTTTTATTCCTTCTTCTAGCTCTTCCCATGTATTAAACATTTTGACACATCCTTTATATTACGCATTCTTCTAATAATTTTATCTTATCTTTTGCATTTGTATCTATTCTTGCTTTTGCTCCTATTGGTATTACTGTTTTTAAAAGTCCATGACCAAAATTGTTTGATTTTATAATTGGGAAATTATATTCATTTTCTAATACGTCCATTACTATTTTTTCTAGCTCTATACCGCTTTCATGTTCATAATTTCCTATCCATAAACCCTTAATATTTTCGAATACTCCGTTTTGTTTACATTTATATAAATAGTTACTTACCATTCCGTGGGGGGCTTTCAAATCCTAAATCTTCAATAAATAAAATTTTGTCTTTTGTATCTACTACATATTTGCCAGTTATTAAATTAGAAAAAAGTGATAGATTTCCTCCGTACTAGAACTCCTTCTGCTAATCCTTCTTTTAATGTACAATACTCATCTTCTGGTTTTCCGAAGATTTAAATCGCGCCCAAAAAATCTTTTTACCACTTCTTTATAACCATAGTCTGTTTCTTCATCACAAAGTGATTTAAAATTTGGCCCATGAAATGTAACAAGCCCTGTTTTTGCATATATTATATTTATTAATGATGTTGGGTCACTATATCCACATATGATTTTGGGGTTATTTTTGATAATATCAAAATCTAGATAATCAAACACACTGTTGCAATTAAACCCTCCCATTGCACAAAATATTCCGGTTTATGGTTTTATCTTTAAACATTTCATTTATATCTTCTGCCTTATTTTTTGCTGTTCCTCCATATCCAGTAGGATTATCATATACATGTTTTGAAAATTTTACATTTATTCCAAGGTTTTCTATTAGTTTTACTGATTTTTGTATTTCTTCTATACATTCATCTGTAATTGGTTCTGACTGTGCAATTACTCCTATTGTATCTCCCTTTTTTAATCCTTTTGGTTTCATTTTATTTAGCTCCTTATTTTTTTAATAATTCTGCAAGTTCATCTTTTGATAGTTTTAAGTCTTTAAATTTAATGGCAGCTTCAAGTTTCATATTTTTAGGCATGTCCACAATGTGTTTATTTAAAAATTCTATATTTTCTTCTTTATATGCGTATTTCATTATTTTTTCTTTTACTTCTCTATTGTAAATGTTATCATAATTTTCATATAAAAATTTGAAATTTTTATCTTTTAATTCTTTGCTTAAAATCTCTTCTTTTAACACTCCATTATCTATTTTTCCAAAATTTATATATACAAAATCTATATTTTTCTTTTTATACTCTTCAAGCAATATTTCATTTTTTAGCTTTGGAGTAATTGCTGTTAAATATTTTTGCACGAATTCAAAATTTCCCTCTTTATATATCTTTTCAACTACACTACTTCTAATTTCTATATCAGATTTCATCATGTCTATTTCTAGTTCAACAAATTTTCCCTTTTTATATTCTTCTATTAAGTCTTCTTTTACTTTACCCATTTCGTTTTCAATTCTTGTCTTTGTATTTTTTGCTTCTAAATATCTTTTTTGAACTTTTTTTAATTCTCTATTATGTTTTTTTACAAAATCCTCTCTTCCGGTCTTTTAAAGCAAGCCCTGTTAAGCTTTTTCTTGTTTCTTTATCTAACTCTTTAAATACATTTTCTACAAAATCCATATCCTTCTTTTTATATGCTTCTTTTGCTCGTAGCTCTAAGTCTATATAATAATTTTCTTTTCCTATTGACTCTAACCCATATTGGTATAAAAATGCCCCTGTATATGATATGTCTATTTTATATTCACAAATTACATTTCTATATTTCCAAATTTTTTCTTTAAGTCCTACCATGTTGTAATCTACCATTTGTTTTACTTTGCATAGTCCATTTGTACCTTTTACTATTTTTCCTTCTATCATATCTAAGTAAACATTATCTGTTGTAAGTATAGCTTCATCTGGTACTTTAAAATTTATTAATCTTTCAATATATTTTTGGGGTAAATTCTTATCTGTATATTCAAGTTTTGCTTTACTGTTTTGAAACTTTCCAAAAACTGTGCATCCTCTAAAATCACATTTTTTTATATCTGCTGTGATTTCTTTTATAGTTTTTCCGGTCTAACGAAATGATTATAGGTCTTATTGTTCCCATGTTTATAACACATTTTGTATTTTTTAGGTTTATTTTTGTTGTAATAAAAACTTTTTTGCCATTGCTTCTCTCTTTTGCATATCCGGGCATAAAATCATGAAGGTAAAAGTCTTTTAGATCTTCACCTTCAAAATCCATTTCAGGTAGTTCTAGATAAAGTGGTCTTCTTTCTGATTTTTTCGCCCTTCTATTGAATACTTCTGAGCATTTATCTCTATAATCTGAGGCATATTCTAAAGCATCTTTTTTATCTAAATTTTTATAATCTTCCCATGAAATTAGCTCTTTATCTTTAAAATTTGACATTATTTCAAATTTCATTAATTGCTTATATAAAATTATTTTTGCCTGTTCATCCATATGTTTTTCCTCTTTCTAAAGAATTGTCATTAGTGATAAATTTCGCCCGCAGCTTTTTCTTTCCTTTCTGTATGAATGCATTTTATCTACATTACATGCTGTGCAAATTCCAGTGTCTATTATATTTTCACAAGTTAAACCTCTTCTTTTTAATATTACCTTATTTATAAGTACTGTGTCAATATAATATTTGTTATTATTTGGGGATTTTTTTATAATGTCATCTATCTCATAAAAATCTTTAAATCTTTCATAAAACATATCTTTTACATCTTCAGATACTTCAAAGCAGCACTCTCTTATACTTGGTGAAATCCCGGCAAATTAAGTTTTTGGGGTTTACTTTATATTCCTTTTCTAATTTATCTACTGCTTCTTTTGCAATTTCTTCATATGTTCCTCTCCAACCGGAATGTATATTTCCGAATTGTATTTGTTACTGGGTCATAAAAATATAAGCAGATACAGTCTGCAAATGTAAGAGATAGTATTTTGTCTTTTTTATTTGTTATTAGTCCATCTGTATTTTCAAATGCCTCTTCGTATATCCAAGGTTTTTCGTTTTCAATTTTTTCTACATTTCTAGTATGCATTTGATTTGGTCTGTATATATTTTTGTAGTCTAATTTTAAACTGCCACATATTTTTTTATAATTATTTATTACTTCTTCTTTATTTTCTATTTTAAAATCAAGTGGTTTTAGTGTATAGCAATGTTCTATTTTTTCTGAAAATTCTAAAAATTTTCTAAATTGTAGATATTCTATTCCGTTTGTATTTAGATGTATTACGTTTTCATTAGATAAATTTTTATTTTCAAAAATATTTTCAATTTGATTTTCTATATTATTTTCATCTTCATTTATTATGCAGTAATTGCAGTTAATTTTGAAAAAATTTTGGCTTTTTTGGGCTTCTATTCTACTTTTTGCATTTTCTAATTCTATATTGTCTCTTTTGCATATTCTATCTATGCATATTTTGTGACTTGCAATTATCCCAATTGTAACATCACATATTTTTTCTAATTCCATTTCAAATAAAAGAGCTGCATCTATTACCACATTTTTAGCTTTTTGGGCTTCTTCTTTTATTTTTGGAACAACATATTTTAGTGTAAGTTTATCTAACAAATCTTTTTTTGATTTGTCTTTAAATATGATATAAGCAAGTTTTTTTCGATTTAGCTCTTTTTTATTTTCTAAAATCTCATTTCCAAATGCTTCTACTATTTTTGCAAAGTATTCTTCTTTAGGGTTTTGCATATTTTTTGCAATTTTATCAGCATCTATTAATTTTGCATTTAATGTTTTACATATTTTTTCAGATACTGTACTTTTTCCGCTTCCAGAAATTCCTGTTATTCCTATAATCATGAGCATCTCTCCTTAGGTTTCATTTTCAATTTTCTCCCAAACTTCTTCATTTGAAAGATTTGGAATATAGTTATATGAATTACCAAATTTATTTTTATCAAACTGACATATTGCCTTATATGTGCAAAAATCACAAGGTGTGCTTTTGTTTTTATAATATGGTTTTATATCTATATTTCCACTAAATATTTCTTTTGCGATATTTTTTATAGTTTTCATTATATATTTTTGTAAAAGTTTAAACTGCTCTTTTGTTGCAACACTAGATTTTTGTTCAGATATATTTCCATCACTTTTAATATATGCTGGAACAATGTCTGATACGCCTGTTTCTAAAGATTTATCCATCATCTTTATTAGTTTTACATCTGCAACTAGTAACCCCTTCATTCTGAAATTTTTCTTTATTTCTTCTTCTATTTCTTCTTTTGATTTTCTTTTATCTAGCTTTTCTTCTATCAAATTAAAGTATAAAACTGCTGCAGGTTCTAACTCTTCTATTTTACATGCTGCATCTAAATATGTTAAAAGCTGCAACTGCATTCCATATGCAACATCATTTAGTTTTATAAAATTATTAGAAGATTTATAATCTATTATTCTTAAGTATCTTCCGGCTTTCATCTTTTGCCATATCTACTCTATCTATTTTGCCGTACTATTTCTACTTTTTTACCATCTTCTAAGTTTATTGTAATTGGCGGATATTTTTTATTTTTACCAAATTCTACTTCATGCCCAAATACTTCAAAATCGCTTTGTGTTATTGATAATATTATATATTTCATTGCTTTTAGTATTAATCTTTTTAGTCTTGCTGTTTGATTTCTAAATTTTGCAGAGCTTATAAATATGTAGTTTTGTGGAAGTTTTAGTTTGTTATTTATAATTTCATCTATAATATCTTTTGTTTCATTTTCTGTTATTTCTTTTAAATTCATTCCGCCTAGTTTCTACTTCTTCAAAAAATGTATCTATTACATCATGCATAAAGCTTCCTGTATCTAGCCCCTCTAATTTAAAGCTTTCTTTGTCTTTTAGTTTTAATCCATATTTTAAGTAAAATGAAAATGCACATTTTTGGTAGCTTTCTAATTTTGACACACTAGTTTTTAGCGTATTTCCATATAATTTTTTTATATTATTTTCATTTATTTTTTCTGGCATATTTGTAAAATCTATGGCCTTTTCGGCTTTTTCTAACTTGCCAGTCCATTTTTTATCTTCTTTAAATATTTTATAAATTTCAAACCATATTTCATCTATTTTTCTTCCATTTTTAAAATTTCTTATGTTTAATAAAAGCTCATCAAACACTGCTTCTCTTGTTGAAATTACTGTTTTTTTGGTTATTATATCACTATCTTCTTTTAAATTTGGAAATATCTTTCTTATTTTTAGTAAAAGGGTAGATGGCTTTAATGCACTTCCATCAGTATCTTGCGAAGCATATGATATGTATAATTTTTCTTCACTTGTTCCAAATGCTTTGTATATGTTAAAGTTATCATTGTATAAAGCCTCTAGAGTTGTTTTGGCAAGTTCTACATCTTGTTTTTTTAAAAATTCTCTATCGTTATCATTTAAAAATCCTTCATTATTATTTACTTCTGGGAAGCTTCCATCATTTACTCCTATTATAAAAATTACTTTTACAGTATGACTTCTTGACCTATCTACATCTCCTACTGTTACTTCATCAAATCCCGCAGGGAGCTTTCCGAAGCTCATTTTCGCTAAATGATATTCTTAAAAGTGATGCATATTTTTCAAAACTTATATATTCTTCTTCAAATACTTTTGCAATTTCATCTAGTATTTTTATAACAGTATTAAAACTTGCTTCATATTCTTTGGCAAGGTCTGCATTTGTTTTACTTAGGATTTCTGCTTTTTCTATTAGTTTTTTATCTATAATATTTTCTATTAAAAATTCATATATTGTCTGGCTTAATTCTTTTGCAGACATATTTTTGTAGCATTTTTCTTTAAAGCTTAAAAGTGGTTCTACAACTTTTTTTCTTATACTGTTTAATTTTTTTAAAGTTTCTTCATCTTCTCCAAAATTCCAGTCTTCCTTGTACCATTTTGAATATTTTATTCCCCATTTTTTTGCATAGTTTTCTAGCATGTATATATCTTTATTTTCTATATCACAAAATTTTAATTTAGTATAAGAAATAACGCTATCATATGTCCAATTTTTTGAAAAAATATCTAGAAGGCATGTTATATACTTTATTAATATATTTTGGCTTAAATCCTTTTTTTCGTCGATATAAACGGGTATATTATACTTTGCAAAAACTGCTTTAATAAGTCCTGAATATGTGTCTATATTTTTTGTAATTATACCTATTTCTTTATACCTATACCCATTTTCTCTTACATTTTCTATAATCTTATTTGCAATGTATTCTACTTCTCCATATGGGTTTGATGCTAAAAATAGCTGTATGTCTTTATTTTCATCATTATATTTTTTGTATGTATTTGAATATATATTTTCTTCTAAATGCATTAGTTCTTTTGATTTAAATCTATAATTTGTTTCTAACTCTTTTGGTTTTGAAATTTTTATATTATTTAGATTTGCAATTTTTATAAGTCTACTTGCTGTTTGTTTGTTTGCATAGAAAATATCACTATCTTGGTTTGATGATTCTAAATTTAAATTATCTGCACATATACTTACATAAATTTCATCTGCAAGCTTTAATAATTCTTCTATAACTCTATATTCTTGAGGGGTAAACCCGAACAAATTCATCTATAATTATTATAGAATTGTTATATTCTTTTGTATTTTTTAAATTTTCTGCAAGATATGTTAATGTATCGTTTTCATCTAAAAACTTTGTATTTATTTTTTCTTCAAATTTGTTATAAATATATGATATGTCTGAAAGTTTTGCTTTTAAGTATTTATCTTCTATATTGTTTTTTACACTAGATAGCCTTTCTTTGCTAATATTATGTTTTTTTAATTCTGTGATGGTTCTTGATATTACCTCTACATTTTGTAAGCTTTTTCCTAAAAAGGTTAAATCTTTTTTTGAGCTGTCTAAAATATCATATATAAGCATTGATTTTCCAAAGTTCTCAATGTTTTTTAGGTTATTTCCATTTTCATTTATAACTCTATATGCCATACGTGAAAATGTTAAAACTTCGCCATTTATTACCGCTCCTGTTCCAATTTCTTCTAGTAATCTTTTTTCTGCAGTAAACGAAAATTGTTCAGGTGTAATTATGTATATTTTTTTATTGTTTTTTATTTCTTCTTTTACCTTTTTAAAAAGATATGTACTTTTTCCTGTCCCTGCTTTTCCATATATGATGTTTAATCCCATAATTTTTACCTTTTTCTTTAATTTATATTAATCAAATTACCCCTGGCTTCTTCTTTGATAGAACAAATACTGCTGTGCTAAACCTGCCATTTCTCCATATTTTTCTTTTGCAAGTTTTTGTAATACTTCTTTTGATATTCTTGTTTCGTCTTCTTCTTTTAAGTAAAGTTCGTTCATAACTCTTCTAACCCATACATCAACAGGAAATACTTCAAATCTTCTTAGAGAAAATAGCATTATGCAGTCTGCAACTTTTCCTCCAACTCCTGATAATGTCATTAATTTATCTCTTAAAGTTTTTGTATCTTTTTCATTTTCTAATTCTGCTAGGGTTATTTCTTTATTTAAAAACATTTTTGTTGTTTCATATATTCTTTTATCTCGAAAACCAAGACCTAACTTTCTTAAATCTTCTACACTTGCTTTTTTTAAAGAATTCATATCTGGAAAAGTATAATATTTATTGCCTCTAAATTCTAATTCTTCTCCATATTTTTTTGATATTCTTTCTATTATTCCTTTTATTCTAGGAATATTGTTGTTAGCAGAAATTATAAAAGATATTATCGTTTCCCAAAGGTCTTGTCTTAAAATTCTTATGCCTTTTCCAAAAGCTGTGCTTTGTTTTAAATGCTCATCAATTTTTGAAAGTTCTTTTTTTATTTTATCATAGTCTGTATCTAAGTCAAAATAGTAAGTTACAACTTCTTTTATATCTCCATTTACAATTCCTTCAAATATAATTTTATTTTCTTCTTTTTTTACATTTAAAACATTTTTCCCAAACACTCCTGTGTAACTTCCATTTTCTTCTTTGTTCCATCTAAAGCATTGTCCACATTCGAAGATATCTTTTAATTCAAACGAAGTACTATTTTCTATTACATACTTTTGCTCTTTCATATCCTTTATAATTTCTCCCCCACACTTTAAAGTTTTAAATTAATTTCTTTTAAAATAAGAATTCAAAAAATAGAGCTTTTTTGAATTCTTATTTTTATTTTAATTAACTTTGAAATTAACATTCAGGCTCAACTAATCCGTAGTTTTTTCCATCTTTTAATCTAAAGATAACATTTACTTTTCCTGTATCAACATTTATAAATGTAAGGAAGTTATGTGATTTGTATTCTTGTAGCTTTAATTTTGCATCTTCTGGTGCCATTGGTTTTATTTCATAATACATTGTTTTTAAAATTTCATTTTCTACTTCTTTTTCATTTGCATTTGCAAATACTGTTTCTTTAACTTTTATGTTTTCTTCTTTATTTTGTCTTTCTCTTTTTGTTTTTGCTTTTCTAATTTGTCCTTCTAATATGTCTATGTCT
>CANSWM010000029.1 GCA_947650745.1 uncultured Clostridium sp.
ATTCGAATCCCCGACCTCTCGGTTCGTAGCCGAGTGCTCTATCCAGCTAAGCTACAGTCGCATATAATGAAAATATTATAAAGTATATTTACAACATTTTCGATATGAAATTTATATTAAGGGGAATTTCAGGGGAAAACTTTTAACCTAAGTCCTTGAAATCCCAAAATATCAATATTTATAAAACTATGGGTGTGCGTTTCGTAGCCGAGTGCTCTATCCAACTAAGCTACTGCTGCATAACATTTATATTATACTGTTTTTTTTTCAATATTTCAATAGAAATCTAAAAAAACTATTGATTTTTTTTTAAAATTGTACTATAATATATGCATTGGTTACTAAATCGGGGCGTAGCGCAGTTGGTAGCGCACGTGGTTTGGGACCATGGGGTCGCAGGTTCGAATCCTGTCGCCCCGACCAGTAACTAAAAAGTAAGGTTTCATTACCTTACTTTTTTATTTTGTAGAAAAATTATAAATTTTTATTATTATATTTTGTATTTAAAAATGTTTATTCTTACTTTTATAAACATTTTTCCATTTTTCGCATATTTCGACATTACTTTTGTATTTTTTTTGCTATAATATATATTTATTATACAAAAGAAAAGAGGTGCAAAAGTTGGATGCTTTAATAGGGGAAATTCTTGGAAATATTCAAATAACAGTTTATAAAACTCCTGATGGTTACAACTTCTTTGAAATTAGAGCAAATAACGAAGATGTGTTGCCAGTTTTAGATATCATACAAGATACTTTATTTAAGTATTGATTTTTATTTTTTAAACCTAGCAACTATACTGCTAGGTTAATTAATTTTAATCAATTTCTATTTTTAAGTTGTCTATTGCAGGCCCATAAATTTGATTTCCTTTGTAATCAAATCTAGAACCATGGCATGGGCAGTCCCATGTCTTTTCTAAATTATTCCATGAAAGTTCGCATCCTAAATGTGCACATATTGGTTTTATTTTATATATTTTTCCAGTGTCACTTATATATATTCCTACTCTTTGGCCATCTATTTCTACGATTTTTCCTTCTCCTTGTTTTACATCTTTTAGTTCTTCTTGTGGTATTTTTAATTTATTTAATATTAATGAATTTGTTGTTTCTTTTATCATTTCTCCAAATTCCCACCTGTTTTTTACAGGCTTTAATCTTGTAGATGTAAATACTTCTTCATATTTGCTATATTTCCCTAAGATTTTGTCTGTTATTATCTTTGCTGCAATATTTGATGAGGTCATCCCCCATTTTTTATAACCTGTTCCGCACATATATTTTTTTCATTATTTTTGAATATTCTCCAATATATGGAATTTTATCTAGGGTTACGCAATCTTGAGTTCCCCATTTATATAAAACTTTTGCATCACTATACATTTTTGTTGCTATTTTTTCTAATTCATTATATGCTTCTTCTAAATCTATTTTTGCTCCTACTCTATGTCCCATTCCGCCTATAATAACTAGATTTTTGTCTCCGTCTTTTGCTGTTCTTAATGATATTATTGGTTCTTCTTCTTTTATATACATTCCTTGAAATAATTCTTCAGATGTTTCTATTGCTATAGCATATGAGGCTTCTTGATACATTTTTATAAAATAAAAACCAGGTATATTTATTATAGGATATTGAGTTGCAATTACTACATATTCTGCCTTGACAGACCCCTTATCTGTTAAAATTTTGTAATTTTCTTCTTCTTTTTTTATTGTATGAACTTTGCTATTTTGATATATTTCTCCTCCATTGGTTATGATTTTATCTACTAATCCTTTTATATATTTTCTAGGATTAAATTGGGCTTGATTTGGAAATTTAATTCCTCCGTTGAATTGTTCCTAAATTAGGTTCTATTGTCTGTACAAATTCTGCTTCTCCTCCAATTGCTTTTACAGCTTTTATTTCTTTTTTTATTTTTTCTAAATTTTTTGCATCTTGTGTATATACATAGGCATTTTGTTTTTCAAAGTCACAATTTATTTGTTCTTCTGTAATTATGTTTTCTATATTTTTTATTGCTTCTTCATTTGCCATATAATATTTCTTTGCAAATTCTATTCCATAGTTTTCTATTAAATAATCATAAAATAATCCGATGCTGCGAAGTTACTTTTGCCGTAGTATTTCCTGTTGCCTTATTTGCCAATTCTTCTCTTTCTAAAATAATTACTTTTTTGCCAACTTTGCTAAGATTGTATGCTGTACTTATTCCAGTAATTCCTCCTCCTATTATACATACATCTGCAGTACACTCTTTATCTAGTATTTTTTTATCTTCTAATATTTCATTAACATTTTTTTGCCATAATGATTCCATTAATTCTTTCCTCCTTATTTTGTTATTTTGCTCAACTTTTGGAAAAATATTTAATTAAAATTTCTTTTTTATGTTGTTTTTTGTAATTTAGTATGATATAAGTAATATGATAAGTTGTAATAACTTTTGAAGGGAATGATAAGTCATGATTGAAACAAATGAAGAAATAATACAAAAGCTTAAGCAAGCTATTTGTGATTACTATATGGGTTATGTTAAGCAAAACCTTAAATCTACACTTATAAATGGCAAAGAGAGTGAAATTACTAATCAAATAATGCAATTTTTAGATGCCCAAATTGATATTGGAAATTCTAAAATTGTTAGAGATGATATTATTAAAATTTTGAATTCTATACTTCTTGATGAAGAATTTGAAACTTCTAATACTAACTTTGAGCATGGATATATTTCTTATTCTATTCCTGCCGTTACGGATATAACTATTGAAGATGGAAGTGCTGCTTATCTTGTAGAAAAAACTCAAACTCCTTTTAATGGTATAGAGGAAAAGTCTTGTTATCTATATGTTTCTCCTGAGTATTATGATACTCACATTCAAAGCTTAGAAGCTGAAATTAAAAGACTAGAAAAAGCCTTTTCTAGAAAAGATTTTAAGAGTTTTGAAGAAAAATTTAATCAGGATTTATCTTCAAAGCAATATGAACTTGAGAGTGCTAAAGTATATGAGAGTGCTTCAAAACAAATTGAGTTAAAGAAACATAAATTTAATTCTATTACTCAAAAAATGATTAATGAATATGGTAAAAAGTATGAAGAAATTTTGTCAAAAGATATTTCTGATAATGAAAAAAGTGAACTTGCTAATAAACTTTTTGAAGATACAAAATCTTATGATGAGAAAAATCGTCAAGCTATTTTAAGATTAAATTCTGAATACGAAAAACTTGTTCAGAATTTTCAAGGTAAAGTTCAAGATGCAAATACGATATATAAACAAATGCAAAATTTACATTTATTTGATAAAAATAGATATTTTGAAGATATGATGGCATCAGTAAGTCCTATTCTTAGAGATTTATATAAGAAAAGATATCTATTAAATTTATATCGCTCTTCTCATAATGAATTAGTTTATAAATCAAAACCTAATGCTTTTGCAGGTCTTATTGAAAATGTTATAAGTAGCATACGTTATGGAAAAACTCCTCTTATGCTTGGTCCTCATTTTGATAGAAATTGTCCTACTCGGAAATTCTTCAAATGGCAATATGCAAGATGATGCTATTGATAAGAATCTGATTAAATCTATTGCAAATTACTACAAAAATGTAGTTTCAGGAGATGCTACAACTTTTGAAAATTCTCTTATAGACTATTTTAAACTTCATTATAAAGATTTAAGTGAAGATAAGTATAAAACATTCTTATATAAATTTTCTTGTGAAGGTGCTGAAAATATAGAAGAAGGTGATTTATTTAAAATTGCAAGACGTTTCGAAATTAATACTGACAAATTTAAAAATAACTTTGGTTCTAATCTTGTTATTAAAGATGGTTTAGTATATGAAGAAAGTAACGGATTAAATGTTATTTATGCAAATGATAAAGCAATAAATTCAATAGTTCAAGATTTGTATAGTTCTTCTTTATACTACCAACATTTAGCCAATGAAAATGCCAAAATTAGCTTAAATATGTCTAATTTGCAAAGTGAATTTATAAATTATGCTAAAGAAAATAATATAGAACTTGAAGAGTTTTCTCATACTCAAAATATAAGGCAAACTAGAAGATATATTAAAAGAAAATCTAATTTTAAAGATGAAAGCCAAAAAAATATAATTGATTTTCAGCAAAGGTCTTGTTAGCAATATCTATTTAATATATAAAAAATTCCAGTAGAAATACTGGAGTTTTTTATATATTTATTACTTTGCTTGGTGATAACCTATCTGCAATATTTAATTCTATATCTTTAAAATTTATACCTTTTTGTACAAGCTCATTTACTACACTTTTGTATGCTAATTCTGGAAAATTACTTTCTTTGCTAAGATGCCCGTAACATTACATTTTGAAGTCCTGAGTTTGTAAGTTTTGATATTGTATTTCCCGCTTCCTCATTTGAGAGATGTCCTCTTTCCCCACATATTCTCGTTTTTATTGAGTATGGGTATGAACAAGCTTTTAACACGTCTGGTTCATAATTTGCTTCTAATAAAATAAATTTACTTTTTTTTAAGTTATTTATTACATTTGTTGTAACTTTTCCTAAATCTGTTGCTATACTTATTTTTTTTCCGTCTGATTCTATGCTAAATCCACAAGAATCCATTGCATCATGTGATGTTGAAAATGGCATAATTTTTAAATCACCTATTTCGAATTTTTCTTCTGATTTAAAATAGTGTTTTTCATCTATATTTATTACTAATTTTTCATTTTCTATGCCGTTCCAAGTTCCTAAAGTTGCATATATAGGTATATTATATTTTTTGGCTATTGTGCCTACACTTCTTATGTGGTCTATATGTTCATGTGTTACTAATATTGCATTTATCTCTTTTATATCTATATTTATACTTTCTAGTGCTTCCGTAATTTTTTTTGCACTTACTCCGCTATCTACTAGTATTTTTGTTTCTTCTCCTTGGACAAACAGGCTATTCCCAGTGCTTCCACTGTATAAACTGCAAAACTTCATAGCTTTTTAGTCCCTTTCTATTCTTGTACTCTTTTTATTTTTGCTCCTAATTGTATGAATTTTTCTTCAATATTTTCATATCCTCTGTCAATGTGCTCTACATTATAAATTTGTGTTATTCCGTTCCGCAGCTATTCCTGCAATTACAAGTGCTGCTCCTGCTCTTAAATCTGTTGCATAAACTGGGGCTCCAACTAGTTTATCTACTCCCTCAAAAAACGCAACTTTTCCTTGTGCCGTAATTCTTGCTCCCATTCTATTTAATTCTTCTACATATTGAAATCTTGAATCCCATATACTTTCATTTATTATGCTTGTACCATTTGCAACTGCCATAGCTACTCCCATTTGTGGTTGCAAATCTGTTGGAAATCCTGGGTATGGTAATGTTTTTATATTTACTTTATTAGGCCTTTTATTACAGCTAACTCTTATTGCTGACCCTTCTATATCTTCTACATCAGCTCCCATTTCTATTATTTTTGCAGTTACTGATTCTAAATGTTTTGTAATACAATTTTTTATTAATATATCACCTCTTGTTGCAACTGCTGCTAACATAAAAGTCCCTGCTTCTATTTGGTCTGGAACTACTGAGTATGTTTCATTTTTCTTTAGTTCTTTTACTCCTTGTATTCTTATTCTGTCTGTACCTGCTCCCATTATATTTGCGCCCATTTTATTTAAAAAATTTGCAAGGTCAACAATGTGTGGTTCTTTTGCAGCATTTTCTATTGTTGTTGTTCCGTTCGGCTAAAACTGATACAAGCATTGCATTTATAGTTGCCCCTACTGATACTATATCTAAATATATTGAATTTCCTTTTAATTTTTTTGCTTTTACTTCTATTTTTCCTTGTTCAACATCTACAGTCGCTCCGTAAGACTTCAAATGCTTTTATGTGTTGGTCCATTGGTCTTGCTCCAAGTTTACATCCTCCTGGCATGCCCACTACTGCATGCTTACACCTTCCTAATAATGCTCCTGTTAAATAGTATGATGCTCTAAACTTGCTAGTTAAATCTAGTGGTGCCTCTATATTTTTTATTTCTCTTGAATCAATTTCTAAAGTATTTTCTGAAATTCTATTTATTTTTACTCCGAATTGATTCTAATATTGTACAAAATGTTTTTATGTCACTTATATTAGGTATATTCTCTATTTTGCATATTCCATTTATAAGTATTGTTGCTGGGAGTATTGCCACTGCTGCATTCTTTGCTCCACTTATTGTTACTTCTCCTTTTAGTTTAGTTTTGCCTTCTATTACTATTTTTTCCACTGTAATTCCCCCATCTGGTTTATTATTTTCCGTATAATCATACCATAAGTTATTTTTATTTACAAGATAACTTATGCTTTTTTTATAAGTATTTCACAATTTTATTGTTCTATTCATAATATAATTTTAGATATCTGTTTATGGAGGTTTTTTATGGAAACTATAAAACTTGGTTCTTCTGGTCCTTCTGTAGAGCTTTTACAAAGTACTCTACAAAAAATTGGTTTTTTTAGTGGAAATATTGATGGTATTTTTGGTAATCTTACTCATAATGCAGTTATAGCTTTTCAAAAAAATTTTGGATTAATACAAGATGGTATTGTTGGAAATAATACGTGGAATGCATTATACCCATATTTGTATGGATATACTTCTTATGTTATTAAGTCTGGTGATACTTTATATAATATTGCCATAAAGTTTTCTACAACTGTAAATCGAATTATTTTTGCTAATCCTGGTATTAACGTAAATAATTTAATTCCTCGGTTCATCAATTATTGTTCCTTTTGGTAACATTGTCCAAACTAATATTAGTTATACTTATGATATTTTAGAAATGAATATTTCTAGCTTTTCTACAGTTTTTCCATTTATCCAAATAGGTTCTATTGGTAAGTCTATTATGGGAAATAATATTCCTTATTTACGTATTGGTACTGGTAAAAAAGAAGTATTTTATTCAGCCTCAATTCATGCCAATGAATGGATTACTTCTCCTGTTATTATGAAGTTTGTGGAAAATTTAGCAAATGCTTATGTTAACGATAGTTATATTTATGGTTATCGTGCAAAAAGTATTTTAAATTCTACCTCTATTTATGTTGTTCCTATGATTAATCCCGATGGCGTAAATTTAGTAACTAATAATATTCCTAAATCATCTAGTTATTATAAAAATGCAGAAAAAATTTCTACTAATTATCCAAGTATTCCATTTCCTTCTGGTTGGAAAGCAAATATTGAAGGTGTGGATTTTAAAAAATACCAACCCCATATACTACATATTCTTATTAAAATATTCTTCAAATTCTTCTCTTGGTATTGGCTTTGAATAGTAGTATCCCTGTATTATATCTCCATGTATTTTCTTTATATATTCTGCTTGCTCTTTTGTTTCAACGCCTTCAACAATTGTTTTTACTCCTAAATTTTCTGCAATAAATATAATATGATTTATTATATTTTTATCGCTATTTAAATCTGCTCTATCTACAAATACTTTATCTATCTTTATTATATCTATTGGCATATTCTGTAGTATGCTAAGTGAAGAATACCCTGTACCAAAATCATCAATTGAAATTGTAAACCCTTTTTCTTTTATATTGTTTAAAATTTTTAATATGTCTATATCAACATCAATAGTTGCACTTTCTGTTATTTCAAGGTCTATTTCTTTTGTTTCTATATTATACTTGTTACATATTTTTACATATTCATCAATAAAGTTTTCATCTGTAAAATGTTCTTTTGAAACGTTAATAGAAATAGTTGGGATTATTCCATATTTTTTTCTCCATCTTGCCAAATCTTTACACACTTTATCAAAAATATACATGTCTAACTTTAAAATAAGTCTATTTTTTTCAAATAGCGGAATAAATTTATCTGGCGGAATAATTTTTCCTCCTCTATTCCATCTAATTAATGCTTCAGCTCCTGCCATTTTCTCATTATCAGTAAAGGTCTTTGGTTGGTAGAATATTACAAATTCATTTTCTTTTAATCCCGCTTCCATGCTAGATTCTAGCATTTGTTCTTCTATTAATTTGTTCTCAAGTTTCTCGTCAAATAAATAATAACTATTATCATACATTCCTTTTATCTGAGAACGAGAAAGATATGCTTTATCTAAAATTTTATTAACATCAGTTTCATCTGGCAAAATATTATATGCTCCTATTGCTATATTTAAGTTTATTTTGGTATCATTTACTTCTAAATTGGAAACTTCATTATTTATTTTATTAAGTAACTTCTCAATATTTCCCTCATAGCTAAATATACTTGCAAATACATCATTTGAAATTCTACAAGTAATGTTATCTGATGGTAAAGTTTTACTTAATTTTTGTCCAAGTGTTTTAAGTATTTCATTACAAAAAGCATATCCATATATTTTATTTAATGCTTTAAATTTATTTATATCAACTGTAATTATGTATTTATTTTTATATGTTTTACCTTCTAAATAAATTGCACCATTTCCTTTAAAATATGCTTCATTTCCAAGTAAAGTAACCGGATCAATATATGCTACCTTAAATATTTTATGATTCTTTTTTTGATTTGAAACACTAATATAAATAGATGTACAAACAATAGCACAAATTATAATTAGGCAAAGGATAACTGCCATTACTGCTAGTCTAATAAGTTCATGAGCAATAGTACTATCTGATGCAGTTGTTACAACATACCAATCATTTATATCAGTTTTTTCATAATGTATAAAATATGTTTCTCCATTAAGTTCTATATCAAAAGTTCCTTCTTTGCCTTGTTTAATATCATTTTTCATGTTGTCCAATTTTTCAATTCTTTCTTTTTTTGTTACATCATATTTTACTTTAAAGTATTCATATAAGTTTGATTTACTATTTTTTATGTTTCCAAATGAGTCGATTAAGACAATTCCGTCATTATTTATTAAATATGTTCCACCTTTACCAAATAATCTTCTTAGTAAAATTTCTTTATAATCAGAAGTATTAATAGTCGCCATTAATACTTTATCTACTCCATTCATTTTAAAGGTTTTAGAATAAATATTTACTTGATTATCTGTAACTGTACTTGGTCTATTTTCAGATAAATAAACATCGTCTTGTTCAAAGAATTCTTCAATTTTTGCATAGTTTTTTACTTCATACCCATCACTTGTAATACCATTTCCATTTCTATCTAATATAACTAGTCTGGTAAAGTGATAGTGTTCTAATTCTCCTTTAAAACTATCAAAAATTTCCTGTTCTGTTCTAATATGTCCTGCATTTATATATTCTATCATTACTCTTATAACACTTTTTTGATCCGCTATTGCCAAGTTTAGCTGCGTTGAAGTTTGCTCACTAAGTTCCCTTATGTTTTGGTAAATATTTTTGTATATTAACTCTTTTACATAATTTATATATATTAGTGATAGTATTACTGTTGCCATAAATATAAAAATTATTGAAATAATACTTGTTTTATTGCTTTTATATTCTATATATTTATTTTTGTTCTTTCTAATTATTCTTTTTCTTCTTCTCATTTTTATAATAATTCTAATTATCTAAAGTATAGATACTAAAATCATTTCTCCTCTCAAAATATCTATTTATACTTTATAATAAAAATGAATTTTTTTCAATATATTTTATGATTTTATATTGTTTTTTGAATAATTTGTCATATTAATTATATTATCTGGCTTTTTATTGCCAACTTATTTTTGAAAAATTGAAATAAATATATACATTTTTATATTTATCAATTTCAATTTTGTTAATTAATCTGTATAAATACATTTTATCTATTTGGTCAAATTTCAAAAAGTCTTCTACTAATTTATTTAACACTTTTTCTTCTTGTACTTTTTCTTTAGTTGTAATTAATATTGGCTCTAATTCTTCTTTTTGTTTCATTAGATTTTCCCTTTCAGATATGAGTTTTCCGGGATATTCTAATGTAATCTTCTTTATAAATTTCACCTTGCAATTTATCTATATACATTTTGTCTAAATTGTTATTTATCTCTAATATTGCTTTATTGATTTTCTTTAATTTCTCATAATTCTTTTCTTTCATATTGTCAACTTTATGTTTATATTTTTCATAAATACAATATAGATTTTCCTTATCTGTATACATGTAACATATCCTTTTTACAATATAAACAATGTACTTTTCAAATTCTTCATAATTAATATTTATTGGATAGCAGCCTCTTTTTTTATGATTTGCACAGGTTATATATGTATAAGCTTTACTGTTTCTTTTTGAGTTTTTTTTAAGTATAATTTGTAATTTTCTTTTACAATGATGACAGTAAAGTAATCCCCTTAATAAGTAATCATATTTCAGTTTTGTATTTGTTCCTCTTTTTTCAAGAATACATTGTACTTTTTCAAATATATCTTTATCAATAATTGGCTCATGCGTATTATTTACTCTTATTTGATTTTCCTTTTCAACTTTTTTTATTTTTTTTACTTTATAAGATACTATTGTTGTTTTATTTTGAATAGTGTTTCCAATATAAACTTCATTTTTTAGCATGTTACATATTGTAACTTCATTCCATTCATATTTTGTTTTGTTTTTATCTTGAATAATACCAGTTTTTTTATAACCTGATGGAGACATATATTTGTTAGAATTTAAGTAATCTGCTATTTCTTTACCACCATAACCATTTGCATACATCTTAAATATTTTTTCTACTATTGGGCTTACTTGTTCATCAATAATTAGCTTGTTCTTGATGCTAGGATGCTTTTTATATCCGATATGCTGGAATGCTGCACATGTATTCTCCTTGTGTTTGTTTTTCTTTATATACACTTCTAATTTTCTTTGATATATCTTTGGCATAATAATCATTCATTATTGCTTTAAAAGGTGTTATATCATTATTTGTGCTGTCAATATATGTATCTATTCCATCTATTATCCCTACATATCTTATATTATTTTTTGGAAAATAATTTTCTATGTAATAACCTGTTTTAATATAATCTCTTCCCAGTCTTGATAAGTCTTTTGTTATAACCATATTGATTCTACTATTTTCTATATCTTTTATCATTTCACTAAATCCAGGTCTATCAAATGTAGTTCCAGATATGCCATCATCAATATATTCTTTGACTAATGTTAAATTATTGTCTTTTATGTATCTTTGTAAAATATTTCTTTGATTACTAATACTTTCGCTTTCTCCATTTTCGCAATCTTCTCTTGATAATCTTATATACATACCGTACTTTGAAATTTTTACTATTTAAGTTTGACATTACCCCTCCACCTTGCAACATGCAATATCTATTTTGTGAAATTTTTATTTTTGTCTACCCATACTTTTTTTATATAATCTTTAAATATTAATTCTATTATTTCTTCTAAATTCTTTTTTTCTTCTGTAAAAATATAGTGTGTATTAAGTTTTAAGTTATTAATTTTATTTTCATTCATAATTACTCTAAATCCCTTTTTTCATTCTTTAACTCTTACTAATAAAATATTAAAGCAAATGCTTTGTTATTCATTTAAAATGATTTTATTTTGTGGTTGGTATATTTTTAATACCACAGGTGTAGATTTAAATTTACAATTTCCTGCGAATTGGGAAAAAGCTAGGGAAATAAAGTTTGAGCAAGGTTTTACTTCTCCTGCCCCTCGTGATTTTGTAGGCTCTGCGCCATTAGTTGCACCCGAAGCAATTAGCTTATATAAATTCACTTTAGCTCATAATTTTAGACTTATTCTTGCATATCATACTCAAGGAAGAATTATTTATTGGAGATATTTGGATTACCTTCCTCCTGCTTCTTTCTATATAGCAGAACAGTTTTCTCGTTCAAGCCGGATATACTTTAGAAGATACTCCTTATGGTTCTAGTTTTGCAGGATACAAGGATTGGTTTATTCAAAATTATTATTTGCCTCGGATATACTATTGAGTGTGGGCTTCGGTTCTAATCCATTACCTATTTCTCAGTTTAATACAATTTATGCAGAAAATGAAGGTATTTTGGTATTAGGTAGTATTTTAGCTTAAATAAGCAAAAGCCACAAAGTTAGATTCTTTGTGGCCTTCGCTTATTTTTTGATACGCACAATATAAAATATTACATAAACGTATAGGTTACCATAGAAATTTTACCAAATAATACCTTTAAACATTTCCTGCGTACTTTCTCTAGCCCTAATCAGTTCGTATTCACTTTCATTATGGGCTTTTCCTTTTTTCATTACTTCTGCCAGCCTTGGTCTTCCTGTATAGTTAGATGCCATAGAATATCCATATGCTCCAGCATTATGAACGATTACTATATCTCCCACTTTAGGCAGCTTTACCATTCTGTCTTTTCCGAGGATATCGCCGCTTTCGCATACATTTCCACAGAAATTAGCCTTTATCATCTTTCCTTCACTTTGCGGCAATGATATTTCATGGTAGGAATCATACATAGACGGTCTGACAAGCTTGTTCATTCCAATATCTGTACCAATCCACCAAATGCCATTTTCATATTTTATTGCCGTTACTGTCCCAATGATTTCTCCTGCCTCACACGGAATGTACCGTCCAGGTTCAAATTTAAACTCTTTAACAGAAGGATATTCTTCAGTAAATTTACGAAGTATCGGCAAAAGTTCCTCTGCTACGTAGTCTAAATCCAGCTGTTCTTCGTCCGGCTTATACGGGACGCCAAATCCTCCGCCCAAGTCTATTATCTCTATGTTTTTAAAGTGGTTTTTTACTATTTCAAGACCCGCTTTTACACCATAGATATAGCTTGGAACTTTGTCATTTAAAAATAAGCTCCCCAAATGTTGATGTGTTCCTACTATCCGTAAGCCATATTGCTCCGCCACCTCGAGCAGTTTAGGTAAATTTTCTTCAGAAATGCCAAATTTTGTAGCCTTTCCTGAAGTTACAACCTTCTGTGAATGGCCAACGCCCGCCGTTCCAGGATTTATCCGTCCCATTATTTCCGTTTTTGGCATTGCCTTTCCCCAAGTTTCAACCTGAGAAATAGAGTCCAAGCAAAATAATACTCCCGCTTCATATGCCAATATCATTTCTGTTCTTGTTATATTGTTGCATACATATAACATTTCGCTCCTTGCAAATCCGCATCTCTGATTAATATACAGTTCCATTGGAGACATACAGTCTACCTTTAGCCCCTCTTCTTTTGCGATTCTTAAAATCGCGGGATGACTATTTGCCTTGGTGGAATAGTGCATTGAAACTTTTATGGTTCCACCTAAGCTGCTGCTTAATTTTCTTTCGAAATCCTTTATATTTTTGCATTGCCGCCGCAGAACGCCCTCGTCGTACACATATAACGGACTTCTGTACACCTTTAATAAACTTTGCTTACTTAACCTCTTTACCTCCTGTTTCTTTAACTATGTTGATTTTGTATTATCAGTAAACTTCTACCCTCCTTTTATAATTTATTGTTAAAACGTAGTTATTATATATTATTTTACATAATTATCCAATTTTTTATTTATTATACTCTTTTTTGAGTATTCCATAGAAATGAAAATCATAATATATGTAGCTATTACACTAATCACAATATTAACAAAAGATATGTTAAAAGAATAAATGCTTGTATCTATCATATACAAATACATAATATATAATATTCCAACACTAATTGATATTCCATAAATTAAACTATTCACCCCATAGAAAATTCCTTCTAAACATAACATTTTCTTAATTTGTTTATTTGTCATCCCTAAGGCTTTTAATCTTGTCAACTCTTGCTTTCTTAGAATTATACTTGATGATATTATATTAAATACATGTAATAATGAAATTGTAAAAATTAATCCTATTAATGTATTCATTACAATTTTCATTGTCTTTTGCTCATTTTGCTTTGATAATTTATCTGCATAATTATTTATACCTTCTACAAATTTTTCTTTTTTGTTTAACTCATTTAAAGCATTATCAATTTTATTTGCATTATCCGTATCTATATAGATAGCTAAACTTTTATTGTACATTCCCTTTACTTCTAATATTTCTTTTGCAGTTTCTTCATTAACTATTTGTATAATATAAGGGTTTTCTAGATTTATTTCTTCTAAATACGGATATAAATTATATACAATTCCTGCAACCTTCAATGTTAATTCTTTGCTTTCTTTTCCACGTATTGGTAAAATATATTCTTCTCCAATTCTATAATTAACTAATTGTATGTTTTTGCCATATTTAGTTTGTTTTGATATTGTATTTCCTATAATTACTTCATCTTTTTTTAATTCAGATATTCCCGCTCTTTTCAGGAATTCATTATACACATCATTAGAAAAACTATATGTAATTATTGGAATATCTACATTTCTATTTTTTTCTTTCATCTGTTTTGTTGCATATGTTAAATTCTCATCTTTAATTTCTATTATAGAAGAATCTAATATTGCTGCTACGAAATATTTATTTATTAAATTATTAGTTTCTAAATATTCTATTACTGTATTTACTTTTTCTTCATCTTCTAAAATAATTGTATAATCACTATATTGGCTTTCTATGTTTTCATTTTTATATAAATTTGATATCATTCCACTAATGCTTAAATATAATATAATGTTTATTGTAATTGATATGATAATTGAATTATATTTTACTCTATCTCTTTTTATATTTTTGAACGCAAGTATACCTTCTTGGTCAAAAAGTTTTTTAATAATTGGGGGGACACTTGTTTTTTTTGATATATTTTTTATTGATTCTATATTAGATTGTTTCTTTATCTTTTTCATTGGTAATATGCTTAATAGTAAAATAATAATATATATTACTAAAATACTAACTAATAAAAAAACAACTGGAACTTTCATGCATAATTGTATATTTTCATTAATTGGAATTAAAGTAAAAACATCCTTTAATGATTTACTTATTAATATATTAATAAGATAAATAATAACTTTTATAATTGTAAAACTTAGTATAACTCCTATTGGTATGCCAATTAACGCTAGCATACTCGCTTCTTTTTTTAACATACTTTTCATTTGTTTTCTGTCCATTCCAATTGATGATAATACTCCAAGTTCCTTTACCTTTTCTGTATACGCTATTTTAAATGAAGTATATATTACTACTATTAATATAATTATACTAATAACTATATTTAATATTCCGAGCTGTAATAAACTTTATTTCAAAATCTGTTTTAGCATCTATTACACATTCATATCCTAAAAGTTCTATATTAAATTTTAAACCATCTTCCTTATTCTCCTTTTGATATTCCTCAGATAGTATTTCCTTTTCTAGAAGCTCTTTTTCTTCTAGATTTAGCTTTTTACTTTCAACGACTTTTTCTTGCATATTAAATTTATTTGCTAAGTTATTTGCTGTTTTGTATATTTTTTGAATATTAAATGTCAATATTGTTGCATTTACTTTCATTTCATTTTTTATCATATCTTCTGTCAAATAAGTAATTGCTCCAAATTTACTCTCATTTAATTTGAGACTATCAAAGTCTATGTTTTCTGCAATTCCTACTATTATATATTCTTTTTCTTTGCCTTCTATTTTTACTTTAACTTTTTCATTTACATGTTTAGGTATCCCATCTATATAATAAGTATCATGTTTAGCTATTACTAATTCATTTGAATCTTCTGGTAATCTTCCCTCCTCTAATACTAATTTTGCATTCTTTAATGAGTTACTATCATATGCTCTAATATCTAATGAAATTGATATTGAGGCCAATTGAAAAATTGGTTCTGATATTCCTAACTTTTTATAAATAGATACTTCTTTTATGTTTTTGTCATTTTCCATTTCTTTTGCTTGTTCATACGTTATATTTGCAAATTCGGCTTCCCAATTTTTTTTATTTCTTTCTATATTCGCCATGTAATCTTTATAACTTGAAAGAAATATTAGTTCTGTTGTTATAAGAATTGTTACAAGTGCAATTCCGAATTATAAATACAAAACTTCTTCTCTTGTTCTTTTTTATATTATTAATTGCTAAGTAATTGATTATTTTCATAGATGTTTTACCTTTCATTTATTTGTATCACTTACAATTTTTCCATCACTTATTGTAATTATTCTATTTGCCTGCTGTGCAATTCTCTCATCATGTGTTACAATTATTATAGTTTGTTCTTCTTCCTTGTTTGCTTTTTTTAATAATTCAATTATCTCTTTTGAATTTTTACTGTCTAAATTTCCTGTTGGTTCATCTGCCAATAATATTGATGGCTTTTGCATTAGGCTTCTACCTATTGCAACTCTTTGCTGCTGACCTCCTGATAATTCATTTGGTAAATTTTTTCTTCTTTCTTCTAATCCAAGTTTCTTTATTATTTCATCTAATTCTTTGTCTGTTGGCTCTCGTCTATCTAATTTTATTGGTAAACTAATATTTTCTTCTACATTTAAAACAGGTATTAAATTATAAAATTGATAAATTAACGCTACTTCATTTCTTCTAAATTCTGCTTGTTTTTCATCACTTAATTCATAAATATTAGTACCATTTATTGTAATAGTTCCTGATGTAGGCTTGTCTACTCCTCCTATCATATGAAGCAAAGTAGATTTTCCACTTCCGCTCGTTCCTACTATTGCAACGAATTCTCCCTTTTTTATCTCAAATGATACATCTTCTATTGCAACAATTTTGTTTTCCTTTTCTCCGTAAATTTTATTTACATTTTTTATTTTTAAAATATCCATATTTTTCTCCTTTTAAAGATTTAATTGGTTTTATATACTTTAGACTGCAATATATAATAAAAAAGTTTCATTTTTTACTATTTTGACGAAATAAAGTTCCTAATTAATAACACTATATCATATAAATATAAAAAACATAGCCGTTTTTATATATTTATAGTAAAGTTACACTATCTCACAATATATAATTTTATAATTGTATTTTTGTAAACTACAACTTTGTAGATACGAAATTTGACTTTTCTGAATATGAGCCCACTATTATTGCTGATATAGATTTAATACAAATATAAATTAGCATAAATAATATGTGGGAAAAGTAAAATAAAAAAATAGACAAGAGAAG